>DATLLN010000333.1:0-11053 GCA_035537835.1 Gaiellales bacterium | reverse complement strand
CGAGCACCCTCATCGGACGCCGGCCATCCCCTGCAGGTCGAGGGCCTTGTCCAGGATCTCGTCTTCGACCCCGTGCGCGCGGGCGACCTCGCGCAGCGTGCGGCCGGAGCTGGCCGCCTCCTTGACGATCTCGGTGGCCCGGTCGTAGCCGATGTACGGGTTCAGCGCCGTGGCCATCGCCAGCGTGGCCTCGCCATGGCGGTTGAGCTGCTCGCGGTTGGGCTCGATGCCGTCGACGCATTTCTCTGCCAGCAGGGTGCAGGCCGAGGTGAGCAGCACGATCGACCGCAGCAGGTTGTGCGCCATCAGCGGGATCTGCACGTTCAGCTCGAAGTTGCCCTGCATGCCGCCGACCGTGATCGCGGTGTCGTTGCCGATCACCTGCGCGCAGACCTGGCAGACGACCTCGGGGATCACCGGGTTGACCTTGCCGGGCATGATCGACGAGCCCTTCTGCAGCTCTGGCAGGAAGATCTCGCCCAGGCCGGCGCGCGGGCCGGAGCCCATCCAGCGCAGGTCGTTGGAGATCTTGGTCAGCGAGACGGCGACGGTCTTCAGCGCGCCGGACGCCTCGACCAGGCCGTCGCGGTTGGCCTGCGCCTCGAACGGGTCGGCCGGCGGCAGGATCTCGAGGCCGGTGTCGGCGACCAGCCGCGTGCGGACGCGGGCGGCGAACTCGGGATGCGTGTTGAGGCCGGTGCCCGTGGCGGTGCCGCCGAGCGGGATCTGGCCCAGGCCGACGACGGTCGACCCGACGCGGCGCCGCCCCTCGCGGACCTGCGCCGCGTAGCCGCCGAACTCCTGGCCGAGGGTGACCGGGACGGCGTCCATCAGGTGCGTGCGGCCGGCCTTGGCGATGTCGGCGAACTCCTCGGCCTTGCGCTGCAGCGAGTCCTCGAGCGTCTGCATCGCGGGCAGCAGCTCGTTGACCGTGCGGTCGAGCGCGGCCAGGTGCACGGCGGACGGGAACACGTCGTTGGATGACTGGCCCAGGTTGACGTGGTCGTTCGGATGCGCGGCGTCGCCGGCCAGGCTCGCGATGACCTCGTTGGCGTTCGTGTTCGTCGACGTGCCGGAGCCGGTCTGGAAGACGTCGATCGGGAACTGGTCGTCGTGCTCTCCGGCGGCAACGGCGTCGGCGGCGGTCGCGATCTTCTCGGCGACGTCCGCGTCGAGCAGCCCGAGCTCGGCGTTGGTGCGGGCGGCGGCGCCCTTGATCCGGCCGAGCCAGTGGATCACGGCCACCGGGATCGTCTCGCCGGACACCGGGAAGTTGGCGACCGCCTTCCTCGTCTCGGCACCCCACAGCTCGGCCATCTTGGCTCCTTCGTCTCCGCTCATCGGTTCGTCAGTGGAGCCTAGCCAGCGCCGTCGAGCCGCCGCGCAAGCCGCCGGAACCAGGTCAGTCGGTCGCGGTAGGCAACCGCCGCATTGGCCGGCGAGGTGGACGGCAGGACGTACATCCAGGCGCCGCCGAGCTTGCGGCGCTGCAGCCCGTGATCGGGCGAGCGCTCGGAGAACGCGCCGGCGTACGCCTGCTTGCCGACGAACGCGAAACCGGCCGGGCCGAGTGTCTGCTCGATGCCCGACAGGCGGTCGACGGCCCCCGCGAAGTCGGTGCGCCGCAGCTCACCGCTGCCCCTGGTGACGCGCATCGCGGCGTTGGTGATGCCCAGCCCTGCGGCGAGCAGCTGGGCGTCCTCGCTGGGGTCGAGCAGCTCTGGCGTCAGCCCCGAGTCGTGCAGCAGCCGCCAGAAGTCGTTTCGGGGGTTGGCGAAGTGATGCCCGGCCTGCGCCGAGCGAAGCCCGGGATTGATGCCGACGAACACCAGCCGCACGCCCGGGCCGAGGACGTCGGGTACCGCGGAATCCACGGCGCAAGCCTACCTGCCGCACTTGGGGTCAGACCCAGAACCCGCCCATGCTCGGTTTGTCACACCGGGGTGACGGTCCGCGGGGACCCGGCACACGAGGTCAGAGCGGGTCAGAGCGGGTCAGAGCGGTGCCAGAGCATCAACGGAGTTTCCGCAACGATCCGCGCGGAGGCGTGACGGCTGGGAGACGGAACGTCGCGCGGGCCGGCACTGAGCCGCGGCTACTCCGTGGAGTATTTGGGCTGGGCCTTCTCGCCGCGGATGCGAGCCACCGCGTGGTTCGCCGCGATGGCGGCCTCCGAGAAACCGATCGTGATCAGCGTGATCTTGCCCTCGTAGCCGGCGATGTCGCCGGCGGCGTAGATGCCGGGCAGGTTCGTCTCCATCGCCTGGGTGACCTTGATCTGCCGCTTGTTCTCGAACTCCAGGCCCCAGTTGGCGATCGGGCCGAGATGCGACACGAAGCCGAGCAGCATGACGCAGGCGTCGAGCTCGATCCGCTCGCTCTCGCCGGTCGACGTGTTCTCGACCGTGATCGCCTCGAGCATGCCGTTGCCCTCCGCGTCGCGCACCTCGTGCGGCGTCAGGATCCGCACGCCGCCCTCGCCCGCCAGCCGCCGCACCTCGTTGACGGACGACTCCAGGCCGCGGAAGCGGTCGCGGCGGTGGATCAGCGTGATCGGCAGCTGCGCCGTGTCCTGCAGGTTGAGCACCCAATCCAGCGCCGAGTCGCCGCCGCCGACCAGCGCCACCCGCTTGCCCGTGAACGCCGCCTTCTCGCGCACGTAGTAGTGCAGGCCGTTGCCGGCGAAGGCCTCCAGCGTGTCGACGCCCAGCTTCCGCGGCTCGAACGCGCCGTGCCCGGCGGTGACGATCATCGTCCGCGTGAGCAGCGTCTCGCCGTCGGAGGTGTGCAGCGCGATCGTCTCGTCGTCGCGATGGTCGATCGTGTCGATCACGGTGCCCAGCCGGACGTCCGGCGAGTACTGCATCGCCTGGTCGGTGAGCTGGTCGATCAGCGCCTGGCCGTTGATCTTGGGGAAGCCGGCGACGTCAAAGATGTGCTTCTCGGGATAGACCGCGCTGACCTGGCCGCCGAGCTGCTCGAGCGACTCGACGATCCGCACCGTCGCGTCGCGATGCCCTCCGTAATACGCAGCGGCAAGCCCCGTCGGGCCACCCCCGATCACCGTGATATCAACGATCTGGTCGGCGTCAGCCACCGCTTACTCCTCGTCCGCGGCCGTCGAGTTTGGATCCAAACTCTACCGATCCGGCCGTGCGCGCGCGCCGGCAGGCAGAATACCCGGATGCCCGCCGACCGGCGCCTGGCCGTCACCGAGACGCTCGCCGCCGGATGGCAGGTGGAGGGCGCGGACGTGCCGATCCGCCGCGCATTCCCGACCCGCGAGCGCCGCCGGTTCGACCCGTTCCTGCTGCTCGACGACGCCGGCCCGGTCGCCTTCGCACCGGGCGAGGCGGTGGGCGTGCCGGAGCACCGCCACCGCGGGATCGAGACCGTCGGCTACCTGCTGGCCGGCGAGATCGTGCACCGCGACTCGCAGGGCGCCGACGAGGCGCTCGCTCCCGGGGACGTGCAGCTGATGACGGCCGGCGCGGGCATCGGTCACTCGGAGCTGGTCTCCGAGGCGTTCCGCACGGCCGGCGGCGTGCTGCACGCGGTGCAGCTGTGGGTCGACCTGCCGCACGGCGAGCGCGACGCCGAACCGGGGCACCGGGTGCTGCGTGCCCGCGACGTGCCCGTCACCGAGACGCAGGGGGCGACGGTCAGGGTGCTGACCGGCCGGCTGGGGGACGTGCGCAGCCCGCTGGCCACGTGCACGGCGGCGGCCGTGGTGCACGTCACTGTCCCCGAGGGCGCGGCGGCCGAGATCGAGGTGCCGGCGGGCCACACCGCGTTGACCTACGTGCTCGCCGGCCCGCGCCACGGCGAGCTGCGCGTGCACGAGCGCGGCGCCGGCCTGCTGGCGCTGGCCGACGACCCTGAGCTGATCGTGCTGACCGGCGAACCGGTCGGCGGCTAGGCGCAGCCGCAACCCGGGCCGCAGTCGGCGTCGGGCACATCCGCCGCCGCGACCTCGTCCTTCGCCTGGAAGGAGCTGCCGCAGCCGCAGGCCGACACCACGTTCGGATTGTGGATCTGGAAGCCGGCGCCGGTCAGGCCGTCAATGTAGTCGACGCCGGCACCCGTCAGGTACGGCAGGCTGGCGCGGTCGACGACCACCCGCACGCCGTGCATCTCATAGGTCTCGTCGTCGCCGTCGGGCCCGCTGTCGAACCCCAGCGCGTACTGGAATCCGGAGCAGCCACCGCCCTCGACGGCGACCCGCAGCGACGTCAGCGAGGGATCGCCTTCAGCCTCCAGCAGCTCGCGCACCTTCTGGGCCGCGCGCTCGCTCAGCGTCACCATTGGAACCGGTCCACCTGCATCGTCTGATGATTATCGTACCCAAGGTTTCAGACCTGAAGTCCAGGCCGCACCGAGACCCGACTTTGTGACACCGGACACCGCGTAGCCACGCGGGTTTGCATGGGACTTCGAGCGCCCCTGTCACAGACCGGTCGACCCCGCCTAGGGCGGTGCTATAGTCGCCCCGCGGTGCTTGGCCAGTGGGCAGCATTCCTCGTGTTCCTCGCCTTTGCGGCGCTGATCCCCACATCGCTCGTGATGGCGTCGTTCACCCTCGCGACGCGGTCGAACCGGCGGGCCGGCGACAAGCTGATCCCGTTCGAGTCGGGCGTGTCGTCGCAGACAACGTTCCGCGCGCACCGCTTCACGATCTCGTACTACGTGACAGCGATGCTGTTCATCGTGTTTGACATCGAGACGGTGTTTCTCTATCCGCTCGCGGTCAGGCTCGACGCCCTGGGCACGTTCGGACTGGCCGAGCTCGCCGTGTTCGTCGCCCTGCTGGCCGTCGCCTATGTGTATGTCTGGCGGAGGGGGGCGCTGGAATGGCGGTGACCCCGGTGCACATCCAGGACGCGGTGCGCGCCGGCGACCTCGAGCAGTACGTGATGCTGACGACGCTGGAGAAGGCGATCGCGTGGTCGTCGTCCAACTCGATCTGGCCGGCCGGCTTCGGCCTGGCCTGCTGCGCGATCGAGATGATGTCGCTGCCCTCCCCGCGCTACGACATCGCCCGCTTCGGCGCCGAGGTGTTCCGCAGCTCGCCGCGCCAGGCTGACCTGATGATCGTGTCGGGCCGCGTGTCGCACAAGATGGCGGCGCCGCTGCGCCAGGTGTACGACCAGATGCTGCAGCCCAAGTGGGTGATGGCGATGGGCGCGTGCTCGAGCTCCGGCGGCATGTTCGCGAACTACGCGATCCTGCAGGGCGTGGACAAGATCGTACCCGTCGACGTCCACGTGCCGGGATGTCCGCCCCGCCCCGAGGCGGTCGTCGACGGGCTGCTGCTGATCCAGAAGAAGATCCGGGCGGGCATCAAGCCGGCCTACGAGCTGGAGAAGTCGAAGGCGTGAACGCCGCCGAGCTCGCCGAGGCGCTCGAGCGAGCCGTCCCCGGCGCGGTCGTCGCGCATGCGGACGGCATCGACATGCCGACGCTGACCGTCACCGGAGAGCACCTGCTGGCCGTCTGCCGCGAGCTGCGCGACGCCCACGGGCGCAACTTCCTGTCGGCCGTCAGCGCGGTGGACAACCTCGGCTACGGCGAGGCCGTCGCCGGCTACTACGGGACGGAGCGCGGCCGCGACATCAACCTGACCGGCAGCTGGGGCGCACCGGTGACCGCCGAGTTGCCGTCCACCCGCTTCAAGGTCGTCTATCACCTCGCTCGCGTCGGCGACGGGCCTCCCGACCGCGTCCGCGTCCAGGTGCTGCTCGAGGACGGCGACAGCGTGCCCAGCGTGGTCGGAGTGTGGCCGACGGCCGACTGGCACGAGCGGGAGCAGTACGACCTGATGGGCATCGAGTTCACCGGCCACCCCAACCTGCGGCGGCTGATCATGCCGTCGGACTGGGCCGGCCACCCGCTGCGCAAGGACTACCCGATCGGCGGCGAGCCGGTCCAGTTCACGGACGACGTATGAGCACGGCCGAGCGCGCACCCGCACCCGTCGTCCCGCTGTACACACCGGCGCAGATCCCGGCCGGCGCGCCCAGCAAGATCGACCCGCCCTCGGGCGAGGATCTGATCACGATCAACTTCGGCCCGAACCACCCGTCCACGCACGGCGTGCTGCGGCTGATCGTGACGCTGGACGGCGAGGTGGTCGTCGGGCTGGACGCCGACATCGGCTACGTCCACACCGGGTTCGAGAAGAACTTCGAGCAGAAGACGTACTGGAAGGGCATCCCCTTCGCCCCGCGCATGGACTACGTTGCCTTCTTCGCCAACGAGCTCGCCTACGTGGGCGCCGTCGAGCGGCTGATCGGCATCGAGGTGCCGCCCCGCGCACAGTGGATCCGCACCCTGTTCGCCGAGCTGAACCGGATCCACAGCCACCTGATCTACCTCGGCACCTCGGGCGTCGAGCTGGGCGCCATCTCGCTGTTCTTCTACTGCCTGCGTGAACGCGACACGGTGCTCGACCTGTTCGAGATGGTGACCGGCGTGCGCATGCACGACCGCTACCCGCAGTTCGGCGGCGTCTTCGAGGACCTGCCCAAGGGCTTCTACGCCGAGGCCCGCAAGTTCTGCAAGGAGATGCCCAAGCGGATCGACGAGTACCTCGACCTGGTCGAGGGCAACGCGATCTGGCGCGACCGCTACCGTGGCATCGGCACGATCGACGCCGACACGGCGATCGCGATGGGCCTGTCCGGCCCGAACCTGCGCGCCAGCGGCGTGCCCTACGACCTGCGCCGGGTCGACCCGTATCTGGTCTACGACCAGCTGCAGTTCGACGTCATCACCGGCGAGAACGGCGACGCGTTCGACCGGCTGATGTGCCGCACCAAGGAGATGTACGAGTCGGTGAAGCTGATCGAGCAGTGCCTGGACTCGATCCCCGACGGCCCGGTGATGGCGGACGACCGGCGCTACGTGCTGCCGCCGCGCAACGAGCTGCACACGTCGATGGAGTCGCTGATCCACCACTTCAAGCTGGTCACGGAGGGCTTCCGGCCGCCGGCCGGCGAGCTCTACTACGCGGTCGAGTCGCCGCGCGGGGAGTTCGGCTGCTACCTGGTGTCGGACGGCAGTCCCAAGCCGTGGCGGATCCACTTCCGCGCGCCCAGCTTCGTCAGCCTGCAGGTGACCGCGATGATGGCCCACCGCAGGTACATCGCAGACCTGATCGCGATCGTGGGATCGCTGGACGGCGTGATGGGAGAGGCGGACCGGTGAGCGACCCGTCCACCGAGCAGACGCTGGCCGGCGCGCGCGAGACGCGGCCGTCGATGCCCGCACCCGCGCCCGAGCCGCCCCGCGACAGGCCGCTGCGCGACCGCATCCTCGACGTCGCCGCGCTGTATCCCGAGTCGCGGTCGGCGATCATCCCGGCGCTGCGGCTGGCCCAGGAGGAGCACGGGTGGCTCCCCGAGGAGGCGTTCGACGAGGTCGCCGACGCGCTCGAGCTGACGCCTGGCTACTGCAAGGCCGTCGCGTCCTTTTACGACATGTTCCGGCTGCAGCCGGTCGGCCGCCACGAGGTCTGCGTCTGCACCAGCCTGGCCTGCACGCTGGTCGGCGCCGCCGACACCCTGCGCGCGTTCGAGCACGAGCTGGGCGTCGAGGCGGGCGGGTCGACCGAGGACGGCCTGTTCACGCTGCGCACCGTCGAGTGCTACGGCGGCTGCGGCTGGGGCCCCGTGGTCGCGATCGACGAGCGCTACCACGAGCCGCTGCCCGCGAACGAGGTCGTACCGCTGATCGAGCGGCTGCGCTCGGAGGCCGGCGGATGAGCGACCGGATCCTGCTCGACTTCGAGGGCGACCGCCGCGAGATCGCGGACTACGAGGCCGCCGGCGGCTACGAGTCGCTGAAGCGCGCGCTGAAGATGGAAGCGACGGACATCGTCGGCATGGTCGACAAGTCGGGCCTGCGCGGCCGCGGAGGCGCCGGCTTCCCGACCGGCCGCAAGGCGTCGTTCCTGCCGTCCGACCGCAAGCCCGCGTACCTGTGCGTGAACGCCGACGAGTCCGAGCCGTGCACCTTCAAGGACCGCGAGATCATGCTGCGCAACCCGCACGCGCTGATCGAGGGCATCGTCACCATGAGCTTCGCGATCGGCGCGACCTCGGCGTTCATCTACATCCGCGGCGAGTACCGCACGGAGTTCGAGGTGCTGATGCGGGCGGCGGAGCAGGCCCGCGCCCGCGGGTACATCGGCCGCAACGTGCTCGGCTCCGGCTACGACGCGACGATCGTCATCCACCGCGGCGCCGGCGCGTACATCTGCGGCGAGGAGACGGCGCTGCTGTCCTCGCTCGAGGGCGAGCGCGGCCAGCCCCGCTCGAAGCCGCCGTTCCCGGCAGTCGCGGGCCTCTACGCCTCGCCGACGCTGGTCAACAACGTCGAGACCATCGCCACCGTGCCGTTCATCATCGAGAAGGGCGGCGAGTGGTACGCCGAGATCGGCACCGAGCGGTCGAAGGGCACCCGCGTCTTCTCGCTGGCCGGCAACGTCAAGCGCCCCGGCAACTACGAGCTGCCGCTGACCCGGACGCTGCGCGACCTGATCGAGGGCGAGGGCGGCGGCGTGCCGGACGGCCGGACGCTGAAGGCGATCATCCCCGGCGGCTCCTCCACCCCGGTGCTGTTGCCCGACCAGATCGACACCGGCCTCGACTACGAGTCGATCGCCGCGGCCGGCTCGATGGCCGGCTCCGGCTCGGTGACGATCGTCGACGACCGCACGTGCATCGTCCAGCTGGCGCTCCGCACCGCCGAGTTCTACGTCCACGAGAGCTGCGGCAAGTGCACGCCGTGCCGCGAGGGCACGCGCTGGGGCCAGGAGATCCTGCGCCGCATCGAGATGGGCGAGGCGCGCCAGGACGAGCTCGACCTGCTGCTCAACGTGTGCGACCGCATCCTCGGCAACTGCCTGTGTCCGCTGGGCGACGCCATGGCGATGCCGGTGGCAGCGTTCGTCACCCGCTTCCGCGACGAGTTCCAGCGGCACATCGACGAAGGCGGATGCCCGTTCGTCGAGACCAGCCCGTTCTCGTCGTACTACCACCACGACCACGCCGGGGTGCCGGGATGACCGAGTTCCGCGAGGCCTTCATGCGCGCGCGCCGCCGGCTGGACACCGGCGAGGACCCGGAGGCAGTGGTGCCCGAGCTGCTCGAGCTGGCCGAGGCCGACGAGGAGATCTCGCTGGCCGAGTCGCTGTGGGACGACGAGGCGGAGGACGCCGGCGAGGGAGACGAGGGCTGATGGCCACCGTCGAGACCTCCACCGTCACGCTCTCCATCAACGGCCGCGAGATCACGGTGCCCAAGGGCCTGTCGCTGGTCGAGGCGGCAGCCGAGGCCGGCATCGAGGTGCCGGTGTTCTGCTACGAGCCGCGGGTCGGCCCGGCGGTCGGCGCCTGCCGCATGTGCCTGGTCGAGATCGAGGGGATGCCCAAGCTGCAGACGGCCTGCACGACGCCGGCAGGCGACGGCATGGTCGTCCACTCCGCGTCCGACCGCGCCCGCGAGGGCCAGGACGCCGTGCTCGAGTTCCTGCTGATCAACCACCCGCTGGACTGCCCGGTGTGCGACAAGGGCGGCGAGTGCCCGCTGCAGGACCTGACGTTCCGCTACGGCCCCAGCGTCACCCGGATGACGGTGCCCAAGCGCACGCACGACAAGCCGGTGCCGATCTCGCCGCTGATCAAGCTCGACCGCGAGCGCTGCATCCTCTGCTACCGCTGCACCCGCTTCTCGGAGAACGTCTCGGAGGACCTGCAGCTGGTGACCGAGAACCGCGGCGCCCACTCGGTGATCACGACGTTCGAGGAGCGCCCCTACGACGGCGAGTTCTCCGGCAACGTCACCGAGCTCTGCCCGGTCGGCGCCCTGACGTCGACCACCTACCGCTTCCGCGGCCGGCCGTGGGAGACGCAGCAGGTGCCCACCGTCTGCGGCCACTGCGCTGTCGGCTGCAACACAGCGGCGACCATCCGCGAGGGCCACGTCGTACGCGTGCTGTCCCGCAACCACCCCGAGGTGGACGAAGGCTGGCTGTGCGACAAGGGCCGCTACGTGCACACGGCGCTGACGTCCGAGGACCGGATCACCGGTGCCCTGATTCGCGGCGGACGCGGGCTCGAGCCGGTCGAGCCGCCCGTCGCCCTGGAGCATGTCGCCGACCGGCTGCGGGCGACCGTCGAGAAGTTCGGCCCGGGATCGGTTGCGATCCTGGCCTCCGGCGAGCAGACCAACGAGGAGGCCCACGTCTGGGCGCGTCTCCAGCGCGAGGTGCTGGGCGGCGGCCCGTCGGTCTCGGGCCCCGAGGGCGGCGCCGGCTGGGAGTCGCTGGAGCCCTACATGGCCCGGATCGCCGATATCGACGAGGCCGCGGCGGTTGTCGTCGTGGGCGACGTCGAGCCGGTGCACCGGGTGCCGGTGATCGAGCTGCGGATTCGCCGGGCGCTGCAGCGCGGCGCGAAGCTGATCACGGTCGGCGCCGGCGGCACCCGGCTGGAGCTGGCCAACCGCTCGGAGCACATCTCGACCGCCCCAGGCACAGCGCACACCGCGCTGCTCGACGCCGCCGCGGGCCGGGGCGAGCTGGCGACGGCGCTGGGCGACCGGCGCGCGGTGATCGTCTGGACCGGCCGGATGTCCGAGCCGGTGGCGGCCGTGCTCGCGCACGCGGCGCACGAGCTGGGCGCCGGCATTCTGCGCACGCCGGCCGCGGCCAACGAGGTCGGCTGCCTGGCCGCAGGCCTGGGCGGCACGACGCCCGAGGAGGCGCTACGCCTGGCCGAGGAGGGCACCGTCAAGGCGATCGTCCTGCTGGGCGCCGACCCGATCGGTACCTGGCCCGGCGGCGAGCGCTGGCGAGCGGCCCTGGGACGCTGCTTCTTCGCGCTCCAGGTCACGATGTTCCAGGACAGCTCGACCGGCTGGGTGACCACCACCGTGCCCGCCTCGGCCGCGCTCGAGAAGGAGGGCACGATCACGAACCTCGAGGGCCGCGTCCAGCGGCTGCGGGCGGCGGCGACACCGCCGCAGGGCGTCGTCGACGGGCACCTGTGGGT
>DATLLN010000332.1:0-2621 GCA_035537835.1 Gaiellales bacterium | reverse complement strand
GTTCGCCCACTCGATCTCGCGTCGCTCGCCCGAGCGCAGTACGATCGAGCCGCGGTCATGGGGCGGGAACGTCCCCTGCCGCACCAGCTCCATGAAGCCCTGGTCGCCGCTGCCGAACGCCTCGATGTACGGCCGGCCGATCAGCTCGTCGCGCGTCCAACCGCTGAGCCGGATCAGGTACTCGTTGACGTACGTCAGGCGGCCCTCCAGGTCGACCTGGCCCGCGATCAGGTCGACCGTCTCCAGCACGTCCATCATCCGCCGCTCGGCGACCTCCAGCGACCGCTGGGCCGCCCGCTCGGCGGTCATGTCCCGGCCGATGCCGAGGATGCCGGTGACGGCGCCGGTGCCGTCGCGCAGCGGCACGTTGTACCAGTCGACCTGGTGGCGGTCGCCGTTGCGGACGATGATCGTGCTCTGGTCGTGCGAGGGGAACTCGCCGTCGCGGACGCGCGACACGAACGAGCCGCGTCCGCTGCGGAACTGTTCGAACCAGTTCTTCCCCTGCAGCTCCTCGTTCGTCCACCCGGACAGCCGCTCGGTGAACGGGTTGGCGTAGGTGATGTCGGCGTCCAGGTCGAGCGCGATCACGATCAGCTCGAGCGTCTCGAAGACGTCGCGCAGCCGCTGCTCGGTCGCCTCCAGCTCGCGCACCCGAGCACGCAGGGCCTCGAGCTCACGCTGGACATCACCGGATTCGGCACCCATGCCGGGATCGTCGCACACCCCGCAGCGTGTGGCCCGCGACCCCGAGGGCCATGCCTGGTTCTTCGCCGCGCCGCTCGGATGACTACGCCGAGCCGTTGGAGGACGCGATCTGCGCCTCCCGCGACGCAGCGGTGCGTCGCCAGCCGCCGTAGGCGACACCGGCCAGCGCACCTGTGCCCAGCACGACGACCGTCACCTTGCGCAGGCGGTTGGTCGGCGGGTTGGTGGCGAGGTTCGCAGCCTTGGTCGCGTGCTCGGTCGCCCGCTTCGAGTAGCGCGCCACCTTGCGGTCGTTCAGCGCATTGGTGAACCCGACCTGCTGCACGCGGCGCGCAGCCCGGGTCGCGTTCTGGCTCGCGCGGCGGGCCTCCTTGCGCACGCGGCGATCGGTCGCCGCCCGCTTCACCGGTTCCTTCACGCGGTTCGCCTGGCGGGTGATCTCGATGATCTTGACGGTGCGGCGTGGATGCCGCCCGGCCAGCATCCCCATCCGCACCATGCGGGTCGGATGACGGCTGGCAAGCCACATGCCATGTGTCGCAAGCTCTCGGTTCATGGGTGCCCCCTGGTCGGCATCGTCGTGACGGACGCTACCACTCGGGTGCCGGTTCCATCTCCGCCTCGGGCTGCTGTGCCGTTGCCGGCAGCAGCGCGGCGGCCAGGCCTGCCGCTGTGGCCGCGAACACCGCTCCCACCAGGAACGCGAGCTGGTAACCGCCGTCGAGCGCCGCCAGCTGACTCTCACCGCCGTCCAGCAGGCTGCTCGTGCGCGACGCCGCCAGGCTGGCCAGCACGGCGAGTCCGAGCGCACCGCCCATCATGAACGCCGTGTTCACGACGCCGGACGCCAGCCCCGACTCCGCGGGGTCGACCTCGCTCATCGCCGCCAGCAGCACCGGGTTGAACGCCAGCCCGGCGCCGAGGCCGAGGAACAGCATGCTCGGGAGCACGTCGGTGGCGAACGACCCATCCACCGGGGCCCGCGCGAACAGCGCCAGCCCGACGGTGACCAGCCCCATGCCGACGGCGAGCGGCCCGCGGATGCCGAAGCGCATCACGATCTTCGCCGACAGCCCGAGCGAGAACACGGCCATGATCAGGTTCGCCGGCAGGAACGCCAGCCCGACCTCGAGCGGCGTGTAGCCCAGCACCAGCTGCATGTACAGGGCCGACAGGAAGAACCACGCGAACATCGCGGCCGCCCACAGGATGCCGATCACGTTCGACGCGGCCAGGCTGCGGATCCGGAACAGGCGCAGCGGCACCAGCGGCGCCCGCACACGCGACTCGATCACCAGGAAGGCGACCATCAGCGCGGCGGCTCCGGCCAGCAGCCCGACCGTCTGGCCGGACGTCCACCCCTGGTCGTTGCCGTTGACGATCGCGTAGACCGCCAGCATCAGCGCCGCCGTGACAGTGACGGCGCCCGCCACGTCGAGCTGGGCGTCCGATGCCTCGCCCTGATCGTTGGGCAGCAGCACCACCGTCAGCGCGGCGACGGCGATCCCGACGGGCAGGTTGACCAGGAAGATCCAGTGCCAGTCCAGCGTGTCGGTGAGGACGCCGCCCAGCAACACGCCGATCGACCCGCCGCCGGCGGCGACGAACCCGAACACGCCCATCGCCTTGGCGCGCTCGCCGGGCTCGGTGAACAGCGTCATGATCAGCGACAGCGCGACGGCGGACAGCACGGCGCCGCCCAGCCCCTGCACCACCCGCGCTCCGACCAGCATGGCCTGCGAGGTCGCGACGCCGCAGGTCAGCGACGCCGCCGTGAACAGCGTGATGCCGATCAGGAACAGGCGGCGGCGCCCGTAGAGGTCGCCCAGCCGGCCGCCCAGCAGCAGGAAGCCGCCGAAGGTCAGCAGATACGCGTTGACCACCCAGGCAAGGGACTCCTCGGAGAACCCGAG
>DATLLN010000331.1:0-13039 GCA_035537835.1 Gaiellales bacterium | reverse complement strand
ATCCCGTGGGGCGGCGCGAACGAGCTCGACAGGCCGCCCGCCCAGTCGTCGCCGCCCCACGGGATGATCCAGAACGTCGGCCCCATCGGCGAGGACGCCAGCACCTCCTCGGGCAGCCGCAGCTTCGCCTCGTCGAGGATCTTGTCGGCAAGGCCGAATGCGATGCCGTACACCAACAGCCGCTCCCAGATCTCGATCTGCACCGGCACGGCGTCGGCGAACCGGGGGAAGTCGTCGAGGAAGCGGCGGAAGGCATCCCAGCGGTCGCCGAGCAGCGCGGCCTCCCGCGTTCGCCGGTTGAACACCGTGCGCGGGGTCGCGATCGTGATCACGCACGAGATCGCGAGGCAGCCGGCGACCGCGAGTTCGAGCGCGTCGCGGAACGGCTTTTCGGGAGTCCGCGTTGCCAGCCACAGGACAAACACGGCGATCGCGGCGATCCCGAGCAGCACCGCCAGTGCTATGCGCGCCGCGGACCCCGACTCGTCGACCCAGCCGCGCGACCGCACCTCGCGACGGGCGGCGGTCTCGAACGCGTTGTACTTCTGCGCGATCCGGTTGCGGGTCGAGCGGTCGGCCTCGCGGGCGACGCGTCCCATCTTGTCCAGGTCGACCGGGCCGCCGTTCTCCTTCTGGAGCATGTCGACCATGTCCGCCACCTTCTGCTCGAACTCGCTCAGGTTGCCCGCGCCGTCGGCCGAGGCGATGGCCAGCGAGGCGTTGTCCGCCGGGAGCGTCCGCACCTGCTTGCGGACGATCAGGTCGAACAAGGTGGCGGTGAACTCCCTCGATCCGACGTGTTCGCGCTGGGCGACCAGCGACGGGACCAGCGCCGGCGGGTCGTCCGACGGCGGCTCGCGCTCGTACTGCTCGTGGTAGCCGGTGTCGTACTCGCGGCCGCGGCGCAGATAGAGGACGAGGATGACGATGCCCACCGGAACCGTCGCCAGCGCCAGCAGGATCAGCGCCGTCACCGGCCACCAGCGGCGGGCCGTGTCCAGCCGCGACTTCTCGTCCTGGAACGCGCCGGCCGCCTGCTCCTCAGCCGCGGTGATCCCCGCCAGCGCGGGCCGCGGGTCGGACTGGACGTCGGAGCCGGCGATCGCATTCGACGGGAACAGCACCCGGAGGGCGACCAGCTGGTGCTCGGGGATGTCGCGCGCCGTCATGGCCACAACGTTGCCGTGCGTGACGATGGTCGGCTCGATGAACGGCGGGTTGCCCCAGACCTTCGTCGGCGTCGTGCCTTCCGGCAGCTGCACCGACGCGAACAGCGTCCCCAGCTCCGACGGCCAGCCGTCGCCCCACACGTTCATGTTCATGTCGACGACGTCTGGGTGGACGATCAGCACGCCGTGCAGCACGTAGGACAGCGTGAAGGCGCGTGGCTCGTCGAACGCCGAGTAGTGCCAGACGATCCGTTCCCTGTCGGACAGCTGGACGTCGCCGAAGCTGCCGGCCGGGCCGAAGCTGCCGAGCACGGTGCTGGCGCCCGGCCGGTAGGGAATGCCGTTCTCGGCGACGCTGACGTCGCTGATCGACTGTCCCGGCCCCAGCGGGATGTCGCGGAACGCCCCGCTGAAGCTGCCGTGGAACGAGAACGTGATCGTCTCGGTCACGCGCACCGAGCCGTCGCGCTTGACCACCGCGTCGACCTTCGCCGACGGCAGGTCGTAGTAGCGGGAACCGGGGAAGTGGAAGCCGCTGACCAGCGACCCGATCGCGCCCGGCGCGAACGACGCTGCGAGGATAACGACCACGACGATCGCCCAGAAGGCGTTGCGGATCTTGCTCATGCCGTGCCCTCGGGCTCGAAGTAGGCCAACGGCCGAAGCCGCATCGCCCACCCCAGGAACGAGGTCGGCGCCGTCTGGATCCGGTTGTTGTACGTGAGCGCCGTGTCGTTGTAGACCTGGCGGGCGATCGCGATCCGGCCCTCCGTATCGTGCAGCTCGCGCACCAGCTCGCTGAATCGCTCCTGCGCGCGCAGCTCGGGGTACGCCTCCCCCACCGCCAGCAGCCGTCCAACGTCCGCGCCCAGCGAGCCCTCCGCCGCGGACGCCTGCGCCGGCCCAGCCGCCCCCTCGGCAGCCGACCGCGCTGTCGCCACCCGATCGAACGTCTCCCGTTCGTGGGTCGCGTAACCGCCGACGGCGTCGACGAGCCTGGGCACGAGATCGCGGCGGCGGCGGAGCTCGACGTCGACCTGCGACCACGAGCTGTCGGCCCGGTTGCGCGCTGTGACGATACGGTTGTAGGCGAACACCGCCCAGACGATGACGAGCACCGCAAGGGCGAGCACGATCAGGCCAAGCGTCGCCATCCGGCAGATCGTACGCGCACGGCCGGTCGCGGGACAGGCGCGGGGCGCGCCGCCAGCGCCACCTGAACGAGGACGGCGACCAGCAGCCCATGCCACAGGACGACCGGCCACAGCATCCCACCGCTCTGCGCGTGGGGCATCACCCAGAGGGCCAGCGGCAGCAGCCAGGCCGGATGCATCCGCGGCCGGGCCAGCGCCAGGCAGAGGATCGCCAGTGAGAAGTAGTTGAGCCAGACGACGGGCGAGAGCGCGAGCGCCGAGAGCAGGAAGCACGAGAACACGAGCCGTTCGTCGAAGCGGAGCCAGCGAGCCTGCACGGCGATGGCGGCGACGCCGATCGCCACGGCGTAGGCGGCGATCGTTGCGTGGTGCATGGTGGCGCCGCCGGCGAGGAACAGCTCGCGGCTCGAGAAGCCGCGCCAGGCGAGCACCTCGCCCAGCAGGTCGACCGTGCGGTTGTACTCGGCCATGCCGGCGAACCCGATCGCGGCCCAGGAGCCGGCGATCAGGACGACGCTGCCCGCGGTGGCGGCGGCCGCCGCGCGGATCCGCCCGCAGACCAGCAGCCAGCCGATCAGCGGCAGCAGCAGCAGCTTCAGCCCGATGCCCAGGGCGATCGCGAGGCCGCAGACGAGCGCCTTGTCGCGGTACCGCCAGGCGACGGCGGCGAGCAGCATCAGCAGCGGCGTGATCGACCCGACGTGCAGCGCCTGGACGATCCCGTCAGTCGCGGCACACAGGGCGTAAACCCGCCAGTCGCGGACGCCGACCAGCCACAGCGCGAGCGCGGCGCTGCCCAGCATCGCGGCGTACCACAGCGTGCCCGCCATCGCCCCCGGCAGCAGCGCCAGCCCGGCGAACAGCAGCGCCGCCGGGGCCGGATAGACGAACTGCTCCTGGCCTGCGAGCAGGTGGGCGTCGACCGCCGGGTAGGGCGAGCGGCCGGCCAGCACGTCGTGGCCGCCTGCGAGGTACGTGTGGAAATCCATCATCCCCTTCGGGCCGTGCCACGCGGCCAGCGTGACGCCGCCCAGCACGGTCAACGCGGGGATCAGGAGCAGCACCAGCTGCGAGTGGGCGATCAGCCGGGAGCGAGACGTCACCACTCCAGCGTCCGTGCGTTTCGCCCGGGTGGCAACCCATATGGGTGATACGGGGCTCACCCCATTGGTGCGCGCCGCATGTGCCCTCGCGGCCTACGAATACCACGCGGGCGGATCGCCGCCCGGCGCCGGCGGCTCCGCGCTCTGCCCGCCCGCGTACTCGGCGCGGCCGGTGGTCTCGCACCAGACCGAGGCGTCCGCGAAGCGCTCGGCCATCAGCCGCGCGGTCACGTCCTGCATCGCCGCGTCGGCCACCGACGCGCGGCCGTCGGTCTCGAGCACCAGCAGCCCCTCGCCGCCGTCCGGGAAGTACGTGGCGCGCACGCCGGTGTCCGACAACGGCGGCTTCAGCCAGTGGAAGCCGATCCCCTCCAGCTCCGGCCTCCAGTCGAACCGGTAGCCGAGCGGCTCGAGGAACGCTCGCAGCGCCTCGACCGGCACCGCCTGGAAGCGCACCTCGAGCCTCATCGACCCGAGGATACCGACCTGTCGATCTGACATCCTGCGGCGGTGACCGGGATCCTGCTGCTGCTCCGCTTCCTGCTCGAGCTCGCCCTGATCGCCGCGGTCGGCGCCGGCGCCTGGGATCTCGCAGGCGGCGGAGCGGCCGGCGCGCTCGCCGCCAGCGTCGCGGCCGCCGCCGTCGTGGTGGTCTGGGGGCTGGCCATCGCGCCCAAGGCGCGGAGGCGGCTGCCCGACCCGGCGCGGCTGATGCTGGAGATGACGCTCTTCGTGATCGGCGGCCTCGCGCTGGTCGCCACCGACCAGACGCTGCTGGGCATCGTGTTCGCCATGACGTCCGCGGCCGTCGCGGTCGCGGTCCGCCACCTCAGCGGCGGAACCGCTCCTTGACCTCGCGCTCCAGCTGCCGCCGGGCGTCACGGTCGGAAATCGCCTGCCGCTTGTCGCGGCCCTCCTTGCCCTTCGCCAGCCCCAGCTCGAGCTTCGCCCGCCCGCCCTTGAAATAGAGGACGAGCGGCACGAGCGTCATCCCGCGCTGCGCCACCTTGTCGCCCAGCTGCTCGATCTCCCGGCGGTGCAGGAGCAGCTTGCGGTCGCGCATCGGCTCGTGGTTCGCGTCCGAGCCCTGCCGGTAGGGAGCGATGTTCGCGCCGACCAGGAACACCTCGCCGCCGCGCAGCACGGCGTAGGCCTCCTGCAGGTTGCCGCCGCCGTCCCGCAGCGACTTCACCTCAGTGCCGGTCAGGGCCATCCCGGCCTCGACCCGCTCCAGCACGTGATAGTCGCGGCGGGCGCGGCGGTTCTCGGCGATCACCTTTCGTCCATCGCTCATCTGACGAATCCTACGCGGCTACGGCCTGCGGCTCGGGTTCGGTCAGCCTTCCGGGCAGCCTGCCGGCGACCAGCACCAGGCCGACGGCCAGGGCCAGCAGCGCGGCGTCCATCGCCAGCGCCGGCCCCCACCCCGCCCGGTCGACGAGGATGCCGGCGGCCGGGAACAGCCAGAGCATCTGGATCGAGAACCCGCTCTCGGCGATCGACATCGTGGTCGCCCGGAACTCGGACGAGGTGTTGGACTGCAGCTCGGTGGACAGCGGCGCGTAGATCACGTCCGGGAGGCCGCCCGCCAGCGCAGCGACCACCGCCGTGACGGCCAGCGCGCCGCTGACCGGGGTCAGCGCGATCCCGGCGACCAACAGGCCGCCGCACACGGCCACCACGGTCGCGATCGGCACGCGCCCGGGCAGCTGCCCGCCGAGCCAGCCGCATCCCGCCCCGACGAACATCATCCCGCCCATCAGCACGCCCAGCTGGATATCCGACGCGCCGCGCTGCTCGAGCAGCGCCGGCACGTACAGCCACCACACGGTGACCGTCGCCCACAGCAGGCTCCAGGCGACGGTGAGGACACCCAGCCGCGGCCAGATCCGCAGGGCGACGACGGCCCGGCGGGCGATCCACAGGCCGTGCGCCGCCGAGTGACCGCGGCGGTCGTCCGGCAGGCGCAGCGCGACCGCGCTGGCCACCAGCGCGCAGACGGCCGTCATGCCGAAGGCCAGCTCACGCGAGATCGAGTCGGCGACGTAGCCGCCGATGACGAACGAGATCGCCGCGGCGAACTGGAACACGGCCCACAGGCCGCCCAGCATGCGCGGGAAGTGCGCCTCGGCGTCGTCGTGCGCCAGCGCGTCGAACAGGTACGCCTCGTCCGAGCCCATCACCAGGGCGAACGACACGCCGGCGACGAGCGCCGCACAGCACACGCCGACCAGCCCCGGCGCATACACCCACCCGAGCTGCGAGACCGCGGTGAAGAACCCCGCGGCGACCAGCATCCGCCGCCGGCCGAGGGTGTCGGCAAGAGCGCCCGTCGGAATCTGCGCGCCGAGCATGCCCACGTGGAGCACGGCCTCGATCAGGCCGACCTGCGGCAGGCTGAAGCCCCGCTCCAGCAGGAACGGCACCCAGATGGCGCCGGCAAAGTCGACGCCTCGAAACAGCTGGTAGAACCGGAAGGTTGTGAGAACACGCGCATTCATCGCAGACCTCAGTGGGAGGGAACGGGACCAGGGGCGGACGAACCGGTCCCAGTCAGTGCGAGACGCGCGAGATGGCGTGGCGCAGCCGTCGCACAGCAGCGGAGCTGGGACTGATGTCAATGCTGCGAACCATCGCCGCGGCACTGTAGCAAAGCGTTCCGGCGGTCAGAGGGCCGCGGGCAGCGCGGCCAGCGACGGCAGGTCGAGATCGACGTCCGCCCGGTCAGGGAACGTCGAGCCCTTGCCCGTGCGCAGCAGGCAGGTGCGCATGCCGATCTGGCGTGCGGGCGGCAGGTCGGACTCGAGGTCGTCGCCGACCATCATCGCGTCGCCCGGCTCGACTCCCATCAGGGCGCACGCCCGCTCGTAGATCGCGGGCGACGGCTTGCCGACCACGGTCGCCGACACCCGCGCCGAGAACTCCAGCCCGGCCACGAACATGCCGGCGTCCAGCGACGGGCCGGACGCGGTCGGCCACCACCTGTTGCGCTGCATGGCGACCAGCTGGGCGCCGGCCATCACCGACCGGAACACGCCGTTCAGCCGCTGGTACGTCCACTCGTCGTCGGGGCCGCCGAGCAGGATCACGTCGGCGGAGAAGGGATCCTCGACCAGCCGGACGCCGTCCAGCTCGCCGATCACGCCACGCTCGACCAGTGCATAGACCGCCCGGCCGTCGTGCTCGGAGCGCAGGTGGTCGGCTGCCGCCGACGCCGCGGTGACGATCCGCTCGGCGGGAAACTCGAGTCCCAGCCCGGCCAGGCGCTCGGCCAGGTCGGCGCGTGTCCGCCCCGTGGTGTTCGTCAGGATCGCGAGCTCGAGGCCGCGCGAGCGCAGCTCGGCCACGGCGCGGTCGGCGCCGGGCAGCGGCTCCCAGTCGACGTGCAGCACGCCCTCCATGTCGAGCACGATTCCCCTCATTGCTCAGGGATTCTGCAAGGCGGCATCGATCACCTGCCGGGCGATCGGCGCGGCGGTCGTCCCGCCGACCCCGCCGTGAACGATCAGGACGGCCACGACGACCTGCGGCGCCTGGGCCGGCGCGTAGCCGATGAACCACGCGTCACTCTTGATTCCCGGCCCCAGCTCGGCCGTGCCGGTCTTGCCGGCGACCGTCGCCAGCGAGCTCTGCGCGGGCTGTCCGGTGCCGTAGGCGACCACCGCCTGCATCATCTGCGCCACCCCAGCCGCGACCGAGCGCGGGATCACCCGGTGCGATGGCTCGCGGTCGCTCCCCGAGATCGGCTGCTGCGCGACATACGGTGGATGCATCAGGCCGCCGCCGGCGACCACCTGGGCCACGGATGCCATCTGCAGCGGGGTCGCCACCACGCCGCCCTGCCCGATGCCGGTGACGCCGAGCTGCAGGTCGCTGGTCAGCGACTCCGCCTTGGGGTACACGCTGGTCGGCACGGCGTAGTGGATCGAGGGCTGCCGGTTGAACCCGTAGCGCACGGCCATCTCGTTCATCCGCTTGGCGCCGACCTCGACCGCCAGCGGGGCGAACACCGAGTTGCAGCTCTCCGCGAAGGCGTTCTCCAGCGTGCCGCCGCACAGCTCCTTGTGGAAGTTCTTGAGCTTGAACCCGTTGATCTCGTGGAACTTCTCGAACGGGTACTCGCTGGACAGCGTCGCCTTGTTCGACTCCAGCGCCGCCGACGCCGTCACCGTTTTGAACGTCGAGCCGGGCGGCTGCAGGCCGGTCAGCGCGTTCCCGACCGCGGCGCGTAGTGCACCGCTCTGCGCGTCGAGCACCACGATGCCGCCGTTCCGGTCGCCCAGCGCCGTCACCGCCGCCTCCTGGACCGGCACGGACAGCGTCGTCTTCACGTTGTGCGGGTGCCTGCCGGCGTGGCCCGCCAGCCTGCGGCCCTGCCCGTCGGCCGAACGGGCGACCAGCCGCACGCCGGGCCGTCCCGACAGGGTCGGGTCGAGCGACCGCTCCAGGCCGGCCTGGCCGTACTCCTCGTCGCTCCATCCCAGCGTCCGCCGCTGCGCCAGGTCGGCCATGCTCTCGGGCGTACGGACGAAGCCCGTGATCAGTGCGAACGGCGTGCCGGCGGGATAGCGGCGAGCGTCGCGCGGGCCGATGGCGAGCGGCTCGCTGTCCTTGGAGAGGATCGCGCCGCGGCTCTTGGGCACCTTGTAGACCCGCTCCAGCGTCTCGCCGTCGGTCAGCCCAGGGAAGGTCATGAACGGCTTCCATGCCACCAGGTACTGGCCGTCGACCTCCGCAAGCGGCACGGTCAGCGTCCCCGGGACATCGCCGAACAGTTTGCTGACGGCCACCATCGGCACCGTCGCGGTGCCGGCGCGGACGTGCACCGGCCCGGCGACCCGCACGCGGCGCAGACTCGCTGTGGCGGCCGACCGCGCGTACGCGTCGTCGAACGTCGTGCGTGGGTTCTCGCGCCGTGCGCGCGGCGTCAGCTCGCGGTACATGGCGTCCAGATCGCCCCCAGCCCAGGCCTGGGCGAAGCTGCGTGCAACCGGGCGCGGGGCGGGCGGCTTGTCGCCCACCGTGTTGACGGCCAGAACCGCGCCCGTGCCGACGGCCGAGACGGCCAGTGCGAGCATCACGAGCACGAGCAGCCGGCGCCCACGCCGACGCTTCCTCCGACCTGCCGGGATCACTCGTGCATTCTGCCTCAGACTCGGCGCCCTCAGGCGCGGTTCAGCAGGACACGGCCGCGCGGCCGGTCGATCGAGCGGACGCTGACGCGCACCTCGTCGCCCAGCCGCAGGCGCGCACCGGTCGTCAATCCCGCCAGGTAGACGCCCAGCCGGTCGAGCTCCCACCGCTCGCCGCCGCCCAGCCGGCCCGCCGGCAGCATGCCCTGGAACACGTCGCCGAACCGCACGAACACCGCGCCTTCGATCAGGCCAACCACCTCGCCGGTGAACGCCTCGTCCCAGCCGCGCTCGAACAGCACGTCCTCGAGCAGAAACGCCAGGCAGACATCGTCGCCGCGACGCTCGACCAGCGCCGCCTCCCGCTCGCGGTGCGAGCTCGCCTCGGCGAGTCGCGCGAGCTCGTCCTCGTCGGCCGGTGCGGGCGGCCCCTGGCCCAGGTGGGCGACCAGCGCCCGGTGGCAGACCAGGTCGGGGTAGCGGCGGATCGGGCTCGTGAAGTGGCAGTACGCCGGGAACGCCAGCCCGGAGTGTCCGAGGTTCTGCGTGTCGTAGCGGGCGCGCTCCAGCGACCGCAGGACGAGCGGCGGGAACGCCGCCCTGCCCCGCCCCGACGAGGCGACGTACCGGGCCACCGACTCGGCGACGGCCGCCGCGTAGGCGCCGGCCTGGGCCGGCGTGTGCAGCTCGGGCTGCGGTGGTGTCGGCACCTCCAGGGCGGCCAGCCGCTCGACCAGCGACTCGACGGCGACCGGATCGGGCGACGGATGGACGCGGTAGATCGCGGGCGCCCGCACGCCGGACAGCAGCTCGGCGACCCGCCGGTTCGCGAGCAGCATCAGCTCCTCGACCAGCTGGTGGGCCACGCTCTCCTCCGCCTGGTGCGCAGCGGCCACCCGCCCCTCGCGCAGCTCGAACTCCACCTCGCGCGACTCGATGTGCGCCGCGCCGTGGGCGAATCGCTCCGCCCGCAGCCGCTCGGCGACTGTGGCCGCGTCGTGCAGCGCCCGCTCCACGTCCTCGGCGACGCGGTCGTCGCCGGCCAGGATCCGTTCCGCCTGCGGATAGCTGAGCCGGGCCCGGCTGCGGATCAGGCTGCGATACGCGGTCATCGCTCCGTCCGGCGCGATCTCGACGGTCACCGCCCCCCGGTCGACATCCGGCCGCAGGCTGCACAGGTCGGCGGACAGCCGCTCGGGGAGCATCGGCTCGACCATGCCCGGCAGGTAGACCGAGCATCCGCGCAGCGCCGCCTCGGCGTCCAGCTCCGATCCGGCCGGCACCCGCGCCGACACATCGGCGATGTGGACGAACAGCCGGAACCCCC
This sequence comes from Gaiellales bacterium, assembly GCA_035537835.1. Lineage (GTDB taxonomy): Bacteria > Actinomycetota > Thermoleophilia > Gaiellales > JAICJC01 > DATLLN01. Next base: position 3,154 of record DATLLN010000331.1, on the reverse strand, counting down.
CGTCCGCACGTTCGACGCCGATCGCGTCGTCGAAGTCCCGCGCATCGGGCGGATCGACCGTGAAGCACACGCGGTCACGGAGGTCGACCCGGACGCCCTCGGCGGGATCCGCCCCGAGCTCGGCGACCTCCTGCTCGACGGCCTCCGGCCACGGCGCCGCCGCACCCTGCTCGATCGCCACGCCGCGCAGCACGGCGCGTACGTCGTCGGGCCGCCCCAGCCGGTCGATGACGCGGCCGCGGCCGCCCCCGTCCGGCTCGACGGCGACCAGGTCGCCCTCCGCGATGTCCCCCGCCCCGCGCCGGCCGAGCGTCAGCGGCGCGCCGAACTCGAAGAACGGCTCGGCGACCAGCAGTCGTCCCCGGCGGCCCACCTCGCAGACGACGGGAGCCGCGCGCGGCGGCTCCTCGGCCTGCGTCACCCGCGCAGCGACGTCAGCGCAGCGTCCAGCGTCTCGTCCCTGGGGGTCGAGTACAGATCCGGCGCGTCGACGGTCGGCGTCACGCCGCGGCCGTTGACGATCCGGCCGCCGGCCAGCGTGAACGAGGCGACGGTCAGCTTCAGCGCGCCGCCGCCGGGCAGCGGCCGGACTGCCTGCACGGTGCCCTTGCCGTACGACGGCGAGCCGGCGACGATCGCACCGTGCGCCTTGAGCGCACCGGCCACGATCTCGGCGGCGCTGGCCGTGGCGAAGTCGATCATCACGGCGACCTTGCCGACCTTGAGCGCGGTGCCGTTGCCCGAGAACACCTCGCGCGGCTCGCGCTGGCCGTCGGTGGCGACGATCACGCCGTGGTCGATCAGCACCCGGGCCACGCCGACGCCCTCGGTCAGCACGCCGCCCGTGTCGCCGCGGAGGTCGACGACCACGCCGTCCAGCGGCTTGCCGGCCGCCGCGCGGGCGACGATCTGGCGCACCCGCGACGCCGTGTGGTCGATGAAGGTCGGGATGCGCACCAGCAGCACCCGCCGGCCGTGGACCGTGAGCATCCGCGACGAGACGGCCGACACCGTCACCGGCTGGCGCACCAGTGTGAGCAGCAGCGGCCGGTCGCGGCCGGGCCGTACGATCCGCAGCCGAACCGGCGTTCCGGGGGCCCCATGCATCAGCTCGACGGCGTCCACATAGGGCACGCCGTGCAGGTCATGACCGCCGACGGCGGTCACGACGTCGCCCCGGTGGATGCCGGCCTTGGACGCCGGCAGCCCCGGCAGCAGGCCGCGCACCAGCAGGCCGCCGTGCACCCGGGCCAGCTCGACACCGACGCCGGCGAACGTGCCGCGCTCGGACTCGAGCAGCTCCTGGTAGGCCGCAGGCGTCAGGTACTCGGTGTACGGGTCGTCGAGGGTGCGGATCACGCCGTCGACGCTACGGGCCGCGTAGGCGGTCTTCGGGATCGGCTTGTAGTACCCCTGCTCCAGCCCGGCGAGCACGGCCGTCCGGAGCACCGTCGACGATGGACGGGGAGGGGTCGGCGTCGCGCTCTTGACCGAGCGTGAGTGGAGCTCGAAGCCGGTGGCGAACGCACCCGCCATCGCCAGCCCGACCGCGAGCCATATCACGATCCGGCGCCCCATGATGACGTCTCTCATTGTATATCCGCCGGGGTCAGACGCGCAGGAAGCGGCGCAGCGTCATGCCGGAGCCGAAAGCTCCCAGCAGCAGCCCGAATGCGGCCAGCGTCAGGCCCAGCGCCCACACGCCGCCCGGGTACAGCGACGCGGGCGAGGTCAGATCCTGGTTCAGCCCACCCAGCGTGGTGTAGGCGATCCCGAGCAGGAACACGCCGGCGACCGAGCCGACGAAGCCTGTCAGCATCCCCTCCAGCATGAACGGCACGCGAACGAACCAGTTGGTGGCCCCGACCAGCTTCATCACCTCGATCTCGCGCCGCCGCGAGAAGATCGAGAGGCGGATGGTGTTCGCGATCAGCACGATGGCGGCGATGCCCAGCAGCAGCATCAGCGCCGCCAGCACCAGCTGGATCACCCGCACCCAGTGCAGCACCCGTTTCGTCTTGTCGGCGCCGTTGGTGACGCAGGGGTCGTTGCCGCACCCGCGCACCTCGTCGACCTTGAGCGCCGCGGCGCTGACGGTCTCGAACTGGTCGGCGTCCGTCAGCTTCAGCTCGAAGGCCGGCGGCAGCGGGTTGTAGCCGAGCACGTCGATCTGCTTCTGTTCCTCGGACGAGAGCTGGCTCTTGGCCGCGTCCGGCGAGATGTACGTGATCGACTTGACGCCGGAGATCTGACCGAGCTCGTTGTGCACCTTGTCCAGCAGCGCGGGCTCATCCTGCGCCCCGTTCGGCAGGTACGCCTTGACCGTCACCTGATCCTTGACCGACTGCGTCTGGTCGCGGACGACCAGCGACACGTAGGCGAACGCGCCCAGCAGCAGCGTGACGATCAGCACCGTGACGCTGGCGGCGATCGTCGTCGCGACGTTGTTGCGCACGGACTGCATCGCCTCGGAGGCGAAGAACCGCCACCTCATGCCTGGTAGCTCCCCCGGCGATCGTCGCGGACGACCCTGCCGTCCTCGAGCTGGATCACCCGGCGGCGCATCTTGTCCACCATCTCGCGGTCGTGCGTGGCCATCACCACGGTCGTGCCCGCCCGGTTGATCCGGTACAGCAGCTGCATGATGCCGACCGACGTGTCCGGGTCGAGGTTGCCCGTCGGCTCGTCCGCGATCAGCAGCGGCGGGTGGTTGACGAACGCGCGCGCCACCGAGACGCGCTGCTGCTCGCCGCCCGACAGCTCGTTCGGCATGCGGTCGGACTTGTCCGCCAGGCCGACCAGGCCGACGATGTCCGGCACCTTCTTGCGGATCTCGGCCCGCGACTTGCCCTGCACCTGCAGCGCGTACGCCACGTTCTGGTACACGTTGCGGTTGGGCAGCAGCTTGAAGTCCTGGAACACGCAGCCGATGTTGCGGCGCAGGATCGGCACCTTCGACCGCTTCAGCTTGGGCAGCGAGCGGCCACCGACGATCAGGTTGCCGGACGAGACCTCGAGCTCCTTCAGGAGCAGCTTGATGAAGGTCGACTTGCCGGAGCCGGACGGCCCCACCAGGAACACGAACTCGCCCTTGTCGATCTGCAGCGAGACCTCCTCGAGGCCGGCGATGTTGGGCTCGTAGACCTTCGTCACC
>DATLLN010000330.1:0-2910 GCA_035537835.1 Gaiellales bacterium | reverse complement strand
GGGCCCACGGGCGTTGGCAAGACCGAGGTCGCGCGGCAGCTGGCCTACATCATGGGCGTGGAGCTGACCCGCTTCGACATGTCCGAATACATGGAGCGGCACGCGGTGTCGCGCCTGATCGGCGCGCCTCCGGGCTACGTCGGCTTCGACCAGGGCGGCCTGCTCACCGACGCGATCAACAAGCACCCGCACTGCGTGCTCCTGCTCGACGAGATCGAGAAGGCCCACCCCGACCTGTTCAACATCCTGCTCCAGGTCATGGACCACGCGACGTTGACCGACAACAACGGCCGCAAGGCCGACTTCCGCAACGTCGTGCTGATCATGACCACCAACGCCGGCAGCCGTGAGATGGCGCAGTCGCGCCTCGGCTTCGGCGGCGGCGAGGGCGGCGACGCCAAGGCCGGCAAGCAGGCGCTCGAGCGGCTGTTCACGCCCGAGTTCCGCAACCGGCTCGACGCCACCGTGTTCTTCGAGGGCCTGCCGTTCGAGGTCATCCAGCGGGTCGCCCAGAAGTTCGTCGACGAGCTCGACGGGCAGCTGGCCGAGAAGAAGGTGCAGCTCGAGGTCAGCCCGGCCGCGCTGGCGTGGTTCGCCGAGAAGGGCTACGACCGCGCCATGGGAGCCCGCCCGATGGGACGGGTGGTGCAGGAGGCCCTCAAGAAGCCGCTGGCCAACGAGATCCTGTTCGGGAAGCTCGTGTACGGCGGCCTCGCGCGGGTCGACGTGCGCAACGGCGAGATCGTCATCGACTGCGAGGGCAACCCACCGCCGGCCGATGACGGCGAGCGCAACTGAGGCAGTGGTAGGAACCGGCACGCCCTGACCGCCACCTCCTCCCTGTGGTAGGAAGTCCAGGAGGGAGGTCCGCCATGGCTCGTGCACCCGAGAGAAAGCTGCGCTGGGATCGCATCCTGCTCGTGCTGGTCGTGCTCGCTGGGGCGGCGTTCGCGGGCTACTGGTTCGGGCTCCGCTGAGCGAGCCGGGCCGAGGCCGGCGATGAGCACGCGCCCTCCGCGCCCGCGGCCGTTCCGGCCTGCGCCCGGTCGCCCGGCCCATCGCGGCGGCGCGCGCGATCGCGGCTACCTGTACGTGCGCGACTACGTCGACGCCGGCGCGCGCGACGAGATCCTGGCCTGGCTGGCCACGCTACACCCGCTGTGGGAGCAGCGGTACTCGACCCGGCGGCCGCCGCCGCCCGGCAAGGAGCAGCGCGGCCTCCTGCGCCCGGTGTACTGGCTGGGCAGCTGGCAGTTCGCCTGCCTCGGCTACTACGAGCCGCCGGGCGGCGTGCGCGATCGCTGCGTCGAGGCCGAGCCGTTCCCGCCGGTGCTGGCGCGCCTGGTCGCCGACATCGAGGCGCGGGTGCGGCGGACGTTCGTGCCCGCCGACGTGCCGCCGGGCTGGCACCTGAACACCTGCCTGGTGAACTTCTACGGCGACCGTCGCGACGGCGATCGCTGGGTCGACGTCGCCCGGGTGGGCGAGCACCGCGACCACGAGCCGGGGCCGGTGGCGTCGATCTCGCTCGGCGAGCGCGCGCTGTTCCAGTTCATCGCCCGCGGGCGCGGCGCCGATCGCGCCCCGGTCCGCAACCAGTGGCTCGACGACGGCTCGCTGCAGGTGTTCGGCGGGCCGGTGTGGAAGGATCAGCTGCTCCACCGGGTCCAGCGCGTCGACGATCGCCACGACCTCGAGCTGCCGCCGGCGATCGACGGCTTCCGGTCGCGGCGGGTCAACTTCACGTTCCGCTTCGTCCCCGACCGCCATGTCGTGCCGTACCGCCGCCTCGGCGCCGAGGCCCAGGCCGACGTGCGGGCGTACGTGGAGGAGCTGGGGCGGTACGCGCCGCACTTCCGCGACGCGCTGGCGGCGCCGCCCGATCGCCCGCGCTGACGCTTCGCTGGCGAAGCTTCGACAGGTCGCGTCCACATCGCGATCACCCTGTCAGCCGGCGGGCGGCGCGTCCGTGCCGGTTCGCAGGCTTGGACGTGCCGGCCGGCTGGTCCAGCCCTTGCTCTGCGTCACACCGACCAGCCCAGGAGCTCTTCGTGATGCGGATGCGGTTGCTCGTGCTCGCGCTGGCGGTGGCCCTCCCGGGCTGCGCCCTGCTCAGCGCCAAAGGTCCCGCCCAGAACCGGCGGGCCGACCAGGCCCCGATCTGCAACGACTCCAAGGTCGGCGTCGGCGTCGACGGCGTGATGGCGGGCCTGCTCGGCATCACCACCGTCGCGGTGGCCGGGGAGTCGAAGGAGGCGGCGGTGGTGACCGGCCTCATCGCGGCCGCGTACGCCGGATCGGCGCTGGCGGGCAACACGTCGGCGAACAAGTGCCGCGCGGCGATCGGCGAGTACGAGCGGTACGAGGAGCTGGGCGGCCGCGCGCCGCTGGGTGGGCTGGCGGCGGCGCCCGCGGCCGATCCGGAAGATGCTCCGGCTCCAGCTCCAACTGCGGCTCCGGCTTCGGCACCAGCTCCAGCTCCGGTTCCCGCACCAGCTCCAGCTCCGGCTCCGGTTCCCGCACCAGCTCCAGCTCCGGCTCCAGCTCCGGCCGACGATCGGTGGAGCGCCTTCTGGGTGGAGGTCACGCCATGACCCTCCGTACGCTCGCCTGCGCCGTCGCGGCATCGTCGGCGCTGGTCGCCGCCACCGCCGCCGCGCGCGCCGACGAGATCGCGCCCGGCGTGGTGGTGAAGGTCGACGCCCGCGAGATCTACGTCAACCTCGGCGCCGGCCGCGGCGTCACCGACGGCGCGCCGCTGCGGCTGAAGCGGCCGATCACGATCCTGCACCCGGTGACGCGGGCGCCGGTGCGCGACTGGCTGCCGCTCGGCTCGGCGACGATCACCAGCGCCGGCGAGCGCCTGGCCATGGCCGTGCTCGACGGCGAGCTGCACGCGCAGATCCGGGT
>DATLLN010000329.1:0-6471 GCA_035537835.1 Gaiellales bacterium | reverse complement strand
CCGCCACCTGCCCGTCGTCAACGAGGAGGGGCACGTGGTCGGTGTCGTCTCGATGCGCGACCTGATGGCCTACACGTCGCTCCGGCTGCGCCACGGTGCGCCGCACGAGGACGACGATCTGGATCCGGCGGAGATCATCGCCACGATCCACCGGATGCGCACCGGCGCCGCGTAGGTCAGATCTGCCACGCGCCGACGCGTAGCAGCGGCACCCGCGCGCCGTCCTGCTCGACGCCGTCGACCTCGAGCTCGGGCGCGCCGATCATGAAGTCGATGTGGATGACGCTGGAGTTCGCGCGCTCCCGGTCGGCGTCGTCCTCGACGCTGAACCCGTAGGCGTTGCCCAGCGCGAGGTGGCTCGCGGCGTTCTCGTCGATCAGCGTCGTGAAGAAGACGGTGTCGAGCTGGCCGATCCGGCCCTCGCCGTCGACCAGCGCCAGCTCGCCCAGCCGCGACGCGCCCTCGTCCAGCGAGCAGCGGGTGCGCAGCACGTCGGCGCCCCGGTCGGCGTCGATCTCCACCGCTTTGCCGCCCTCGAAGCGAACGCGCAGCCCCTCGATCACCGTTCCCTCGAGGTCGAGCGGCTTGGTCGCCTTGACGTGCCCGTCCACCCTCAGCGGGTCGGGCGCGGTGAACACCTCCTCGCTCGGGATGTTCGGGTAGTGCTCGAGTCCGTCGAACCGCGAGAACGACGCCGCGAGCCATCGCGAGCTGGGCAGCAGCCCGACCGTCAGATCGGTGCCGTCGCCCTTGAAGGCGATGGCCGAGAACCGCCGCTCGTCGAGCATCGCCGCGACCTCGCGCAGCCGGTGCATGCGCTCAAGCCAGGCCTGCGCGGGTTCGGGGTGGTCGAGGCGGCAGATGAACACGACCTCCTCCCACAGCTGCGCCAGGGCTGCCTCCGGCGACAGGTCGGGATGCACGACCTGCGCCCATGCCATGGTGGGGGCGGGCACGATCGTCCAGTTGGTGAGCCGGCCGGTGACCAGCTTGATCATCTCCTGCCGGGTCGGCGGCTGGTCGTGGCCGAGCCGCTCGCCGTCCAGCCCCTCCAGCGCCGCCGGGTCGATCGCCCCCTCCAGGCGGATCGTGGCGACATGCTGCTCGCCCATCTCCCGAATCCTGTCGACCGCCCACGACGGCGCGAAACCGATGGAGTCGTCCGGGCCGTGCTGGATCCGGCTGCGCTGCAGCCAGGGGTCGGCGTACACCACCTCGACGTGCCGGGCGCCCGCCCGGTACGCGCGATCGGCGACGGCGCGGGACAGCGGGATCCGCTCGACGTCGGTGTGGACGCACACGATCTGCCCGGGCTGCACGTTCGCGCCGACCGTGACCGCGAGGTCGGCAAGCCGCTCCAGCGTCGCTTGGTCCATGGCCCGGAACCCTACATTGGGTACGATCCGGGCCGTCATGGCTACCCTCGTCGAGCAATGGGATGCGATCATCGCGGCGCAGCCGAGGGACTGGTCGTTCCTCGACCTCGAGCTGGTGCTCCGCGACTCCTCGACCAGCGAGGAGATCGCGCTCGTCCTCTCGCCGCTCAACCCGTGGCACCAGCGCGACTGGCGCACGGGCGTGTTCCGCTTCCGCACGGCGCGGGCGTTCGGCTACGGCTCGGCGACCGAGCTGTGCCGCAAGCGGCTGGACACCCTCGACTCGCTGAGCGTGGTCGGGACGCTGCGGCCGCTGCGCGGGCTCTCGGACGTGCGGCCGGTTGCCACCCAGGGCGCGCTCTAGCCGCGCCGGCCGTGCTCCGGTTCTCGCCGACCCAGGCCCGGAGGCTGGCCGTCGGCGCCCAGCTGCTGTCCGCCCCGCAGCCGACCGACCTGGTCGCGACGACGACCCGTCTCGGAGCGATCCAGATCGACCCGACCAACGCGGTGGCACGCACCGAGCGGCTGGTGCTGTGGAGCCGGCTCGGCCGCTACGACGTCCAGGCGCTGGAGCGAGCGACGTTCCACGACCGCGAGCTGATCGAGTACTGGGTGTACCTGGTGCCGGCGGCCGACTACCCGCTGCACCAGGGCACGATGCGCCGCTACCCCCGTGAGACGACCGCACGGGGCCGCTACATCCGCTCGTGGCTCGCGGCGAATCCCGGGTTTCGCCGCTATGTGCTGCGCACTCTCCGGCAGCGCGGGCCGCTGCGGTCGCGGGACATCGAGGACCGCGCGCAGGAACCGTGGAGCACCGGCGGCTGGAACAACGGCAAGAACGTCGGGCGGATGCTCGACATCCTGTGGTTCGCGGGCAGCATCGGCATCGTCGGCCGGCACGGCAACGAGCGCATCTGGGACATCGCCGAGCGCGTGTACCCCGTCGACGCTCCGCGGCTGCCGCCCAGCGTGGTCGCCGAGGCGATCCTCGAACGCCAGCTTGCCGCCCGCGGCGTGGCCAGGATCGGTGAGTTCGGGTTCGCGTTCGACGGCCGCCCGCCCGGCTGGGAGCGGGCGCTGCGCGCGCTGGTACGCCGCGGCCTCGCCCGGCCGGCGGCCGTCGGGGCGCTTCCGGGCGAGTGGTACGCGCACGGGCCGTCGCTCGAACGACCGTGGCGCCCGCGCACGACGCTGCTGTCTCCGTTCGACCCGCTGATCCACGATCGCGAGCGGACGCGCCGGCTGTTCGAGTTCGAGTACCGGCTGGAGATGTACGTGCCGCGCGCGCGGCGACAGCACGGGTACTACGTGCTGCCGGTGCTGCACGGCGACCGGCTGGTCGGGCGGATCGATCCCTTTCACGACCGGGCCGCCCGCACGCTGATCGTCCACGTAGTGCACGCCGAGGCGGACGCGCCTGCCGGTGCCGGCGAGCCTCTGGCGACCGCTATCCGCGACCTGGCGGACTGGGTGGGCGCGGACGCCGTGCAGCTCCCCGAGGCGCTGCCGCGGCCATGGTCGCGCGCCCTCCGGCAGGGAGTGCAGCGTTGAGCGGCGTCGCCCTGCTCGTCGTCGACCTCCAGAACGAGGTGGTCGATCACCCCGCGACATACGCCCGAGGGGCGACGCTTGCCGCGGTCGGCAGGCTGCTCGACGCCGCCCGAGCGGCGGGCGCGCCGGTCATCCATACGCGTCACGCCGACCCGGACGACGGCCCGCTGGAGGGCACCGCCGGCTGGCAGATCCACGAGGCGGCCGCCCCGGTGCCGGGCGAGCCGGTCGTCGACAAGCGGTTCGATGACGCGTTCTGGCAGACCGGCCTGGCGGACATCCTGCGCAGCCGGAACGTGGGCCGGATCGTGATCGCTGGCATGCTCAGCGAGCACTGCGTGGGAACCACCGCGCGATCGGCGGTGGCGCACGGCTTCGACGTGGTGCTGGCCGCCGACGGCCACACGACGTGGGACAACGACCTGCTGGACGGGGCGGCCGCGGTCGCCTACCAGAACATGCTGCTCGGCGGCTTCGGCACGCCCGACCACGAGGTTGCCGTGGTGCCGGCCGCCGACGTGCGCTTCTAGCTGCGCAAGGTCGCGCCGAAGCGCTCGCCCAGGGCGCCGACGATCTGCTCGCGGGCGGCGTCGGCCTCCTCGTCAGTGAGCGTCCGGTCGGGCGCCTGGAACACCAGGTGGATGGCCAGGCTCTTGCGGCCGTCCCCCACCTGCGGCCCCTCGTAGACGTCGAAGACCCGGCACGTGGCGAGCAGGTCGCCCGCGGAGTCGCGGACGTGGGCCAGCACCTCGCCGGCGGGCGTCTCGGCGTCGACGACCACGGCGATGTCCTGGCGCACGGGCGGGTAGGTCAGCACGTCGCGGTAGACCGGCACGTCGTCCGCGCGCAACTCCTCGAGATCGATCTCGAACAACGAGACCGTCGCCTCGATCCCCCACGCCTCGGCCACCAGCGGATGCACCTCGCCGAGCACGCCCGCGCGGCCGAGCTTGGCTGACCGACCGGGGTGCAGGAAGGGCTCGGACGCCGCCGCGACTCCCAGCGGCGCCCGCAGCGCCGCCGCCAGCGCCTCGGTCACGCCCTTCATGTGGACGAAGTCTGCGTCGGCGCCGGCAAGCACCCCGGCCACGCGTACGGGCTGCTCCGGCAGCTCACCGCCGCCCGGCAGAAAGACGCGTCCGGTCTCGAACAGCGCGATGCGCGTCTGGCCGGCGTCGAGGTTGCGCCGCACGGAGTCGAGCAGGCCGGGGAACAGCTGCGACCGGAGCAGCGCCTGGTCGGCGCCCATCGGGTTGGCAACGCGCAGCTGCTCGCGCCGGGTATCGTCCGCGCCGAACCGCAGGCGATCGGCGAGCCCCTCGTCGGTGAACGCCAGCGTCGCCGACTCCGACAACCCGCAGCCGAGCAGGACGTCGATCACGCGACGCCGCAGGCGCACGTCCTCTGACACCCGGCCGATTGCGTCGGCGTGCGGTGGCATCACCGTCGGCACCTTCCAGACGCCGTCGATCCGGGCGACCTCTTCGATCAGGTCGACCTCGCGGGTGGTGTCGCCGGCGCGCCACGTCGGCACCCGCCAGCGTCCGTCCTCGGCTGTGTAGCCGAGCCGCGTGAGCACGCGCTCGACGGTCGCCTCGGAGTACTCCATGCCGATCAGGTGCTCGAGCCGCTCGCGGCGCAGGCCGACCAGCGGCGGCTCGGGCAGCTCGCCGTGCAGGTCGAGCGTGCCGGGGACCAGCCGGGCCCCGCAGAGCGCGACCATCAGCTCGGATGCGAGGGCCAGCGCCTGGTCGGGAAGGTAGGGATCGAGACCCTTCTCCCATCGGCTCGATCCCTCCGTGCGCAGCCCCAGACGGGTGGACGACGCCTGGGTCGCCGGCCCGTCGAAGTTCGCGCACTCGAGCAGCACGGTGGTCGTCGAGTCGGTCACCTCGCTCCACTCCGCCCCCATCAGCCCGGCGATCGCGGACGGCTTCTCGGCATCCGCGATGACCAGCGTCTCGGTGTCCAGCGTCCGCTGTTGGCCGTCCAGCGTGGTCACGGGCTCGCCGTCGGCCGCCCGCCGGACGATGATCTCACGCCCGGCCACCTTGTCGAGGTCGAAGGCGTGGGTGGGCTCGCCGAGCGCCAGCATCACGTAGTTGGTGATGTCGACGACGTTGGAGATCGACCGCATACCGGCCGCCGCGATCCGGGCCTTCAGCCAGAGAGGCGACGGCCCAACCGTGACGTCGGTGAACACCCTGCCCGCCCAACGCGGACACAGGTCCGGGGCGTCGATGCGCCCCGTGACGTAGTCGTCCACGGTGCCCTCGCCGGTGGCCTGCGGATCGGCGCCCGGCGGCGGCGGCAGATCGGTGTCGAGCACCGCCGAGACCTCGCGGGCGACGCCGTACACGGCCAGGCAGTCCGGCCGGTTCGACGTGATCTCGAGCTCCAGCACCTGGTCGGTCACCGGGAACACGTCGGAGAGCGGCGTGCCGGAGGCCAGGTCGCCGGGCAGTAACATGATCCCCTCGTGCTCCTGGGAGAGCTCGAGCTCCCGCTCCGACAGGATCATGCCGTCGGACTCCAGGCCGCGCAGCTTCGCCTTCTTCAGCACCACGCCGCCCGGCAGCGTCGCACCGGGCAACACCACGGCGACGGTGGCGCCGGCCTCGAAGTTGCGGGCGCCGCAGACGATCTGGCGCGGCTCACCGTCGCCGACGTCGACCATACACAGCGAGAGCCGGTCGGCGTTCGGGTGCTGCTCGCGCGACACGACCTTGCCCACCCGGTAGAGCTCGCTGCCCGCCGGCACGCCGCGGCCGTGCACCGCCTCGAGCATCGTGCCCGTCATCGACAGCAGCTCGCCGAGCTCGGGAACGGGCATGTCGAACGACACGTACTCACGCAGCCACGAAACCGGCACCCTCATCCGAACTGCTCCATGAACCGCAGGTCGTTCTCCCAGAGCATCCGGATGTCCGGCACCGCGTGGCGGGCGGCGGCGATCCGCTCGACGCCCATGCCCCAGGCGTAGCCCGTCAGCTCCTCCTTGTCGTACCCCTCGACGTGGTCGAACAGGTTCGGGTCGACCATGCCGGCGCCCAGGATCTCGACCCAGCCCTCGGCGCGGCAGACACGGCAGGGCGAGCCGTCGCGCGCGCAGTTGAAGCACGACACGTCGACCTCGACCGACGGCTCGGTGTAGGGGAAGAAGTGCGGCCGCAGGCGCACCTCGCGGTCGCTGCCGAACACCTCGCGCGCGAACCCGAGCAGCGTCCCCTTGAGGTGCGCCAGGCTCAGACCGCGGTCGACGGCGAGGCCCTCGATCTGCGTGAACATCGCCGTGTGCGTCGCGTCCGGCGTGTCCCGCCGGTAGCAGCGGCCGGCGGTGGCCATGTAGACCGGCGGCGGCCCCGCCCGCATCGCCCTGATCTGCATGGGCGATGTGTGTGTCCGCAGGACGGTGGACTCGTCCAGGTAGAACGTGTCCGTCCACTGGCGCGACGGATGGGTGACGGCCGTGTTCAGCGCATCGAACGTCAGGTAGGTGCTCTCCACCTCCGGGCCGTCGAGGATCTCGTACCCCAGTCCC
>DATLLN010000328.1:0-2870 GCA_035537835.1 Gaiellales bacterium | reverse complement strand
GACCCGGCACCCGAGCGATCCCGGAACGGTCGCGCGATGACGACGCGGAACGAGCCCGCGGCCGGCGGGGCGTCGTACGCCGGAATCGCGATCCGTGGGAGGGCGGGGGCCTTGCTGGTGGCGGCGACGGTGCTGGCCTCGATGGTCGGCTTCATCGACGCCTACATGATCAACGTCGCGATCCCCGCGATCGGCCGCGACCTCGGGACCGGTGTGACCGGGCTGCAATGGGTCCTGACCGGCTACCTGGTGACGGTCGCCTCGATGCTTCTCCTCGCCGGCGCGCTGGCCGATCACTTCGGCTGGCGCCGGCTCCTGATGATCGGCCTCGGCGTCATGCTGATCGCGTCGCTGTGCTGCGCGGCTGCCCCGAACACCGAGGCGCTGATCGCCGCGCGGGTCGTGCAGGGAGTCGGCGGAGCGATGGTCGTGCCCAGCAGCCTGGCCTTGCTCAACGGCACCTTGCGGCCCGCGGACCGTGCCAAGGGGATCGGCATCTGGGCAGGGTTGTCGACCCTCGGTACGACGCTCGGGCCGTACGGCGGAGGCTGGCTGATCGACCACGCCTCCTGGCGGTACGTGTTCCTGCTGAACGTTCCGCTGATAGCAGCGGCCCTGTGGGTACTGCGCGGCGTACCGGAAGTCAGCCGCCCGCGTAGGGCTCTCTCGGTCGACCTCCTCGGCGCCCTGCTCACCGTCGTCGGACTGGGCGGGGTGATCTACGCGCTGACAGCAGGACCGTCGGACGGATGGGGAAGCGCGACGGTGCTGGTTCCGGGCGCTGTCGGTGTGGTCTGTCTCGCCGCCCTGGTCCCGGTGGAGCAACGACAGGCAGCGCCCATGCTGCGTACGGCGCTCTTCCGGATCCGCCAGTTCGTCGCCATCAACGCCGCGACGGTCCTGTTCTACGGCGCACTGTCCGCCGCGAGCTACCTCGTCGTCCTGCAATGCCAGTTGCAGCTGGGGTACAGCGCAACCGAGGCGGGTGCGGCGCTGATCCCGGAGTCGGTGGTGTTCTTGCTCGTCTCGCCGTTCGCCGGCGCTCTGGTGGCCCGGGTCGGTGTCCGCTGGCCGATGGCTGCCGGCATCCTGATCGTGGCCGGCGGATTCGCGTGGTTGTCGGCGGCGAGCCCGGGCGAGAGCTACCTGAGCGCGATCCTGCCGGGCGCGCTGTTGTGGGGGCTCGGCATCGGGCTGACGGTCGCGCCGCTGACGGCCGGCGTCCTGGCTGCCGTCGACGACGCCGACCTCGGCGAGGCGTCGGCGATCAACGACGCGGCGTCCCGGGTCGGGGGCGTGGTGCTGATCGCGCTCGTCCCCGCGCTGCTGGGCGTCGGCGGCTCGGACGACCTCGTCCAGCCGCTCGGGCACCGGTACCAGACGGCGATGCTCGTGATGGCGGCTCTCAGCGTCGTCGCCGCGGTGATCACCCTCGGGTACGTCGCCCGCGGCCGCCCACCCGCCACCCAATTGCCGGCGACACCGCGGGTTCACGGCTGCGCCGTCCCGGTGTCCACCTGACCTGAGGAGAGGGAGAACACGATGAACGGCAGTCTCGACGGGCAGCGTGTGGTCGTGATCGGCGGCAGCTCGGGGATCGGGCTGGCGACGGCCCACCAGGCCCGCAGTGCCGGCGCCCGGGTCGTCGTCACCGGCCGGAATCCCGAGCGGCTCGCCGCGGCCGCCGCCGAGGTCGACGCGGAGAGCGCGCCGATCCTGGACCTGGGCGATCCGGACCGTCTCGCGCAGGTCTTCGCCGACCTGCCCGCGGACCTCGATCACGTCCTGGTCAGCGGCGGCGGGCCGTTCTACGCACCGATCGCCGAGCTGGACTTCGACTGGGCGCTGCGGGTGTTCGACGAGGATCTGGTCGGCGCCCTCCGCATCGCGCGGTTGTGCATCGGAAGGGTCCGGGCCGGCGGCTCGCTCACCTTCATCAGCGGGACCGGCGCGCGCCGGCCCGGCATCGGCCTGAGTGTCGCCGCGATCGGGACCGTCGCACTGCAGGCGATCGCCGCCAACGCCGCGCTGGAGCTCGCCCCGATCCGGGTGAACGCGGTCGCCGCCGGATTCGTCGACACGCCGCTGTCGGCGCGGCTGCTCGGCGACCAGCTCGAGGCCCGCCGCGCCGACCTGCGGGCGACCCTGCCGATCCGGCGGGTGGTCGGCCCGGACGATGTCGCCGCGCTGATCCTGCACCTGATGACGAACACGGCACTCACCGGAGCGACGTACGACGTCGACGGCGGTCAGCAGCTGCTGCGGCACTAACCAGCGGCCTCGCTGACCGCGTCCGGCAGGGCGTCGCGCAGCTGCCGGCGCGAGCTGATGGCGAGCTTGTCGAAGATCTTGCGGAGGTGCCATTCGACGGTGCGCGGGCTCAGGAAGAGTCTGCTGCCCACCTCGGGGTTCGACAGGCCGTCGCGGACCAGCAACGCGATCTGGAGCTCCTGCGGCGTGAGTTCGTCACTCGTGCCCGGTCCGTTCGTCCGGCGGCGCACCGTCTCGCCGGTCGCCTGCAACTCGCGGCGCGCCCGCTCGGCGAACGCGGCCATGCCGATCGACGCGAACAAGTCGTACGCCGCACGCAGCTCGGCCCGCGCCTCCCCGCGGCGCGTGCGGCGACGCAGCCACTCGCCGTACAGCAGATGTGCCCGTGCCAGGTCGGGGCGCAGCCTGGTCCCGGTGAGATGTTCGATCGCCTCGAGGTACGCACCCTCCGCGGTCGGGCCGCCGTCCAGCAGACCTCGCGCGCGTGCCTCGATACCGCGGCCCCAGCGCTCCTCGGTGTCCAGGGTCTTGTCCTGCAACAGGCCGAGTGCGGCGGCAGCCTCGCGCGGGCGTCCGCTGCGGACGGCCGCCTCGATCTG
>DATLLN010000327.1:0-6039 GCA_035537835.1 Gaiellales bacterium | reverse complement strand
GTCATCGCCGGCGGCCGGGTGACGATCACCGTCAGCCAGTACGACGACGCCGGCAACAAGTCGGCGGCGGCCGGCGCATGGATCCTGATCAACGGCCAGCAGCGCGTACAGACCGGCATGACGGGCGTGGCGACGGTGCGGCTGGCCAAGCCCGGGCAGTTCCGTATCAAGGCGACGAAGGCAGGCACCATCCGCTCGCGGAAGCTGTGGATCACCGCCACCTCCTCCTCGTAGCGCTTGCGCTGGTCGCGGCGGGCTGCGGCCAGGGGGCGTCTCAGCCCCCGGCCGGGCCGGACGCGGCCACCGTGCTCGTCACCCGCGACTTCGGCTCGACCACGTTGACGCAGGCCCGGGCGGCGCCCGGCCAGTCCGCGCTCAACGCCCTGCGCCGCTCGGCCAAGGTCGGCACGAGCTACGGCGGGCGGTTCGTCGAATCGATCAACGGCGTCGAGGGCAAGAAGAGCGAGGGATGGGACTGGCTCTACTTCGTCAACGGCATCGACCCCGGTGTCGGCGCTGCCGACACCACCCTTCATCCCGGTGATCGCGAGTGGTGGGACTACCGGTACTGGAAGGACTTCATCGGCGTGCCGGCGGTGATCGGCGCCTGGCCGGAGCCGTTCGTGCACGGCCTCGACGGAAAGCGCCCGCAGGTCCGGGTGCAGGGGCCGGCGTGCGCCGGGCGGCTGAGCGACGCGCTCGAGCAGGCCGGAGCGCGGGTCGGCGACGGCACGGCACCGTTCGACGTCCGGGTGGCCACGTTCGACGAGGTGTCGTCGCTGCTCACCGACTGGGAACGCTGGGCATTCACCGTGCGGCTGACCGGCGGCCGGGTCGAGATCTACCACGGCCAACCCGGCTGGAGCGACGTGCCGGACGCGCACGCGGTGATCGTGGCGCGCTCCCCCGACGGCATCCCCGGACGCACGTTCGAGATGCTTGTGGCAGGCGACAGGCGGAAGGCGGCGTGCGCAGCCGCACACACGGTCGCCTCGGATCCGACCGCGATCGCGCACGCGTACGCGGTCGCCCTCGACGCGCACGGCGCCGTCCTGGCGGTCGCGGGTCGCCCGTGAAGCCGCTCGGCGTCATGCTGGTGTGCTCGGCGCTGCTGGTCGCCGCGGTCGCCGTCGACAACCCGATCCTCCTGGGGTCGATCGCCGTGTGCGCCCTCGCGCTGCTGCTGGCCGGCCCCGGGTCGAAGCGCGCGTACCTGGTGTTCGCCGGCACATCGGCGCTGCTGGTGTTCCTGATCAACCCCTTCGTCTCGGTGCAGGGGCTGACTCCGATCTGGAACGGGCCGCACATCCCGCTGCTCGACACCGAGATCACGCAGGAGGAGCTCGCGTTCGGTGCCTCCGCAGCCCTGCGCATCTTCGCGTCGGCGCTGACGGTCGCCGCCTTCGTGCGGATCGCCGACGGCGACCTGGTGCTGAACGGCGTGTCCCGGGTCGCACCCCGGTCGGCCATGATCGTCGCCCTGGCGGCACGGCTACTGCCCACGCTGGAACGCGACGCGGCGGGCATCGCCCTGGCCGCACGGGCACGGGGGGCGACGGCGTCCGGCCGGCGATCGGCCGCCGACCTGGTCTCGCCGTTGGTCTCGCTCTCCCTGGAGCGGTCGCTGGGCCTGGCCGAGGCGATGGAGGCACGTGGCTACGGCGGAGGGCGCCGGACGCGCGAGCCGGGGCCGCCGGCGGACGGCCCCGAGCGGGTGATGACCGCATCCGGCGTGGCGCTCTGCCTGCTGACCGCCTGGCTGCTGCTCTTCGGCGGCGCGAACTACGTGTTCTACGACCTGCTGGGCGACCCGGTGACGGCGGCCGCGATCGGCGGATCGGCTGCGTTCGCCGCACTGACCGCGGTCGCCATCGGGGCGGTGCGATGGCCGCGCTGAGCTTCATGGAAGTCCGCTACGCGTACCCCGGGACCTCGCAGCCCGCCCTAGACGGCGTCACGCTGGACGTCGAGCCCGGCGAGCTGGTGCTGATCGTCGGCGAGTCGGGCTGCGGCAAGTCGACGCTGCTGCGGGCCGCGCTCGGTCTCGTGCCGCACTTCCACGGCGGCGAGCTGGCCGGCCGCGTGACGGTCGACGGCCTGGACACGCGCGACCACCGGCCGGGCGAACTGGCCCGCCACGCCGGCCTCGTGTTCCAGGATCCCGAGGCGCAGCTGGTCGCCCAGCGGGTGCGCCACGAGGTGGCGTTCGGGCTGGAGAGCATCGCCCATCCACCGGCCACGATTGCCGCCCGCGCCCAGGAGGCGCTGATGGCCGCCGGTGCCTCCCATCTGACCGAGCGCGACACCGGCACGCTGTCCGGCGGCGAGGGGCAGCGGATCGCAATCGCATCGGTGCTGGCGATGGGGCAGCCGCTCCTGCTGCTCGATGAGCCGACCAGCCAGCTCGACCCGGTTGCGGCCGAGGAGCTGCTGGCGCTGGTCACCCGCATCAACCGCGACCGCGGCGTCACGGTCGTGCTGGCCGAGCACCGCACCGGCCGGCTGTTCGCCGAGGCCGACCGGGTGGTGGTCATGGATGCCGGCCGCATCTCGTTCGACGGGGCACCGCCGGCGGCGGCACGCCACCTGGCCGGGGGCGGCCGGTGGATGCTCCCGCCGGTCGCCCAGGCGTTCGCGGCCGCCGGGCGCGAGGAGCTGCCGCTGACCGTCCGCGACGCCCGCCGCGAGCTCGGCGACGTCCGGTCATCCCCGCCGCCGCTCGCGGTGGCGCACGGCGCCGCCCCGGTCGTCAGCGTCGAGAAGGCGCACCTCCGGCGCGGCGACGCCGAGGCGCTGCGCGGCGCCAGCGCCGGGTTCGACGCGGGCACGGTGACCGCCGTGCTGGGCGAGAACGGCGCGGGCAAGTCGTCGCTGGCGCTGGTTGCCGCGCGGCTGCTCGAGCTCGATCGCGGCCGGGTGCGGGGATCCACCCGGGCCGGCTACGTCAGCCAGAATCCGGCGCACCACCTGCTGCGGGAGACGGTCGAGGACGAGGTCGCGTACGGCCTTGTGCGGAGCGGCGTGCCGGCGCCGGAGCGCGCTGTCCGGACGGCCGCCGAGCTGGAGCGGTTCGGCCTCGCGGCGTTTGCGGACCGGCATCCGCGCGACCTGTCGAGCGGTGAGCGGCAGCGGCTCGCCGTGGCGTCGGTGACCGTCATGCGCCCGGACCTGCTGCTCCTGGACGAGCCGACCCGGGGCATGGACGGCCTGCGCAAGCTGGCACTCGGCGAGCTGGCCATGGCCCTCGCGTCCGAGGGCACGGCGGTCGCCCTGATCACCCACGACATCGACTTCGCCGCCGAGGCGGCCCAGGCCGTGACGACGATGGCGCACGGCCGGGTGCTGGCCGACCGCGCCCCGCGCTCGGAGCTGGCCGGCGGCCTGTTCTTCTCCGGACAGGTCGCGCTGGCCACCGGCCACGTCTCGGTGGCCGAGGCAGCCGACGCGCTGCAGGCCGGGACGGAGGCGACGCGTGTCTAGCCTGGTGCTGATCCTGGCCGTCGGCTGCGTCGTGCTTGGCGTGGCCGGCGTCGAGCGGGGCCCGAACCGCAGCAAGGAGCTGGCGCTGATCGCTGCGCTGGCCGCCGCCGCGGCGGGCGGCCGGGTGCTGTTCGCATTCGTCCCCAACGTCCAACCGGTGACCATCATCGTCGCGGTCACCGGCGCCACGCTGGGGCCGCGCGCGGGCATCGCCGTCGGCGGCTCGGCCGCGCTGCTCTCGAACGCGTTCCTCGGCCAGGGACCGTGGACGCCCTGGCAGATGATCGGCTGGGGACTGGTCGGCGCGACGGCCGGCATGCTTCCGCGGCTGCTCCGCAACCGCTTCGCCCTGGCGGCGTTCGGCATCGCCTGGGGCTTTCTGTTCGACTGGCTGATGGACGTCTGGGCATGGAGCGCGCTCGGGCAGAACGCCGACGCGACCTCCTTCCTGGCCTTTGTCTCCACCGGCATCCCGTTCGACGTCGCCCATGCAACGGGCAACGTCGTCATCGCGCTGATCGCCGGACCGACGCTGATCCGCATGCTCGACCGCTACGCGCGACGCCTGCATGCCTCGTTCTCACCAATGGAGGGCACGACATGAGACGAACGATCCTGACCATCGTGGCGCTGGCCGCGCTGGCGCTGCCGGCCACCGCGTCGGCCGCGAGCGGCGCCGACTACCTGGCGACGCGGCTGCAGCCCGGCGGCGGCTTCGCCGAGGCCGGCTCCAGCAACGGGGCGGTGGCCCTCACCGCGTGGGCCGTGATGGGACTGACGGCCGCGGGACGCCATCCCGAGAGCATGCGCCGGCCGGGCGGGCACACGCCGGTCTACTTCATGGCGGCGCACGTCAAGCAGTTCGACGACGCCTACTCGCTGGCCAGAGCGATCCTCGCAGTGGTGGCGATGGACCGCACGCCGTACGCGTTCGGCGGCCGCAACCTGGTGGCGTCGCTGCGCACCAAGATCGCGTCGAACGGCCGTATCGGGCTGTACCAGAACTCCACCTACTGGGGCGTGCTGGCGCTGCGCGCGGCCAACTCGCCGGTGCCGACTGCATCGCTCAACTTCATCCGGTCGGCGCAGCAGTCGAACGGCGGCTACAGCTGGCAGGGCGGCGCGGCGCCCGACTCGAACGACACCGCCGCGGCGGTGATGGCGCTGCGCAGCTCGGGGATCCCCTGCGAGTGGAACGCCGTCGCCCACGCGTACTCCTACATGCACGCCCTGCAGCGAAGCGACCACGGCTACGCGCTGACGCCCTCCGGCGCGGCCGACAGCCAGTCCACCTCGTGGGTGGTGCAGGCCCGCAGGAAGTGCGGCCTGCCCAACAGCGGCGCGTTGTCGTACCTGTTCGCCCGCCAGCTGCCGAGCGGCGCGTTCAACTACCAGCCGGGCCGCACGGTGACGCCGGCCTGGGTGACCTCGCAGGTGCTACCCGCGACCAACGGGCGAAGCTACCCGATACGGCCGTAGGGCGGCCAGGCTGCCGGCCATCGCCAGCAGGCCGAGAGCCGCGCCGATGGCCAGCGCCTGATCGAGCGGCAGCGTCGTGACCAGCAGGCCGACCGTGAGCAGACCGACGCCGTGGCTCGCGCGATGGACGGTGAAGAACACCGACATCGCGCGGCCCAGCGTCGCCGCGCCGATCTGGTGCTGCATCGCCGAGACCAGCAGGATCCGGGCGCCGGACTCGGCGGCGCCCGCCAGCGCGGCGGCGGCCACCATCACCGCCAGGTTCGGGGCCACGGCGAAGATCAGAAAACAGGCCGGGTAGCCGACCCAGAACAGGATCGACCACAGCTCCCGGCGGCCGATCTCGACGCGGGCCAGCACGACGGCCACGATGATCGCCCCGACGCCGAACCCGAGCAGGATCAGCCCGTACGACCCGGGGCCGGCCTCCAGCGTCTGGCCGACCAGCACCGGTGCCGCCGGGATGAACACGCCGGCGCCGATCGTCACGCCGAGGCCGAACATGACCATCGCGATCCCCAGCGGCGGCCGCGACGAGAAGTCGCGGAACCCCGCCAGCAGCTCGTGCACCGGGTGCTGCTCGCCGCCGGCGCCCCGCGAGCGGGTCGCGACGAACGACAGCAGCAGCGCCGACAGCAGGAACGAGACGGCGTCGATCGTGAAGAACTGGCCGAGCGGCACGACGATCAGCAGCAGCCCCGCCCCGCCCATCGCCAGCCCGCTGATCGCCTCGCCCGTCGCGTGGAACACCGAGTTGGCGCGCTGCAGCGACGCCTGCGGCACGACGTCGGGCAGCATCGCCCCCGAGGCCGGCTCGAAGAAGCTGTCGCCGATCCGGATCAGGAACATCGTCGCCGCGAGCGCCAGCACCGTCGGACGCACGCCGGCCAGCGTGGTAGACAGGACGATCCCCAGCGCGGCGGCGCGAAGCAGGTCGGCGCCGATCATCAGCCGCCGCCGCTCGACGCGGTCGGCCACGACGCCGCCCAGCAGGCCGACAATCACGCTGGGGACGCTGTCCGCAACGCGGACGGCGATCACGCCGCCGGCGCCGCCGACGTCGTAGGCCAGCCACATAAA
>DATLLN010000326.1:0-2836 GCA_035537835.1 Gaiellales bacterium | reverse complement strand
CGGCGGCGAGCTGTCGATCCCGGTCGAGCGCCATGTTCGCGTACGGGTGTCGGCGACCGATGCCGACGGCGAGGCCGTCGAGTACGAGGCCGAGGGGCTGGAGGCGCGGGTCATCCAGCACGAGATCGACCATCTCGACGGTGTGTTGATCGTCGACCGCGCGCAGAACGACGAGCGCAAGGGCGCGCTGCGGGAGCTCCGCCTGCGCTCGGTGTGAGCGTCGCCTACTTCGGCACCGCGCCGTTCGGCGCGGACGTGCTGCGCCGCCTCGTCGAGCGCGGCCGGATCGAGGTGGGGATCGTCGTCAGCCAGCCGGATCGCCCATCGGGGCGCGGGCGGAGCCTGGCGCCGCCGCCGGTCGCCATGGCCGCACGTGAGCTCGGGCTGGAGCTCGTGCAGACCGAGGACGCCAGCGCGGAGCCGCCCAACGCCGACGCCGGCATCGTGGTGGCGTTCGGGCAGATCCTGCGACCGCCGCTGCTGGGCGCGTATCCGCTGGTGAACCTGCACTCGTCGCGGCTGCCCCGCTGGCGGGGAGCCGCGCCGGTGGAGCGCGCGATCATGGCGGGCGACGCCGAGACAGCCGTGGCGGCGATCGAGGTTGCGCCGGAGTTGGACACCGGGCCGATCCTGGCCGAGGCGACGATTTCCATCGGGCCCGAGGACGACGCGGGCGCCGTGCGCGCGCAGGCGCTGGAGCTCGGCGTGCCGCTGCTCGAGCGTGCGCTGCTGGAGCACCCTGCGGCCCGGCCGCAGGCGGAGGAGGGGGTCACCTATGCGCACAAGATCACGGGCGCCGACCGTGTGCTCGACTGGTCGCGCCCGGCGGTGGAGCTCGACCGCCAGGTGCGCGCGCTCTCGCCGCACATCGGCTCGCGCTGCGAGGTCGATGGGCGACCGGTCGTCGTCTGGCGGGCGCGGCCCGCAGCCGCCGCCCCGGCGATCGGTGAAATCGGGCCGCCGCTGGTTGTCGGCACGGGCGACGGCGGTCTGGAGATCCTCGAGCTGCAGCCGGCAGGAAAGCGGCGGATGGCGGCGGCCGAGTACCTCCGCGGACTGCGCGAGCCGCCGAAGCTGGCGTCGTGAACGCGCGCCGCGTCGCCTACGAGGTGGTGCGCCGGACGTTCGAGGAGGGCGCGTATGCCGACCGCGCGTTCCCGTCGGTGGCGCGGCGGCTGGACGCGCGCGATCGGCGCCAGGCGATGCGGCTCACGTTCGGGGCCGTGCAGCGGGTGCGGACGGTCGATCATGCGATGGAGACGCTGGCCGGGCGGTCGCCGGGCAAGCTCCAGCCGCAGCTGCGAAGCGCGCTGCGGGTGAGCGGCTACGAGGTGTTGTTCTCGGATGGGGTGCCGGCACGAGCGGCTGTCAGCGAGGGCGTCGAGCTCGCCCGCGCGGTCGCCGGCGAGCGCACGAGCGGCCTCGCGAATGCGGTGCTCCGGCGCATAGCGGAGGCGGGAGGCGACTGGGTCGCCGGGCTGCCGCCGGCGCTGCGCCACTCCTATCCGGACTGGGTGATGGACGAGTGGACGGCAATGCTGGGCCAGGGGGCGGCGGGGGAGCTGGCGGAGGCGCAGAACGAGCCGCCCGAGCTCTGCGTCCGCGTCAACACGTTGAAGGCCGAGGAGGTCGACCTGGGGGTTCCGGTGCGCCTCGACCCGGACGTGCCCGAGGCGAGGGTGCTGGAGGCGCAGGTCGACGTGGGCGCCAGCCGGGAGCTGTCGGAGGGCCTGATCTGGCCGCAGTCCAGGGCGTCGATGCTCCCGGCGCGCCTGCTCGCGCCCGAGCCGGGGATGCGGGTGCTCGACCTGTGCGCGGCGCCGGGAGGAAAGTCGGGGCAGCTGGCGGCGTTGATGGAGAACCGGGGCGAGCTGGTGTGCGTCGAGCGGCACCCCGGCCGGGCGAAGGCGCTTCGCGCGACGCTGGAACTGTTCGGTGCCAGCTGCGTGCGGGTGGAGGTGGCCGATGCACTGGAATTCGCAGACGGCGGCTTCGACAGCATCCTGCTCGATCCGCCGTGCAGCGGGCTCGGGGTGCTCGCCGGCAGGCCGGATGCCCGCTGGCGCAGGTCGCTCGAGGGGGCCGAGGAGGTAGCCGCTCTGCAGCGGCGGATGCTCGATCACGCTCGCGGCCTGCTCGCCCCCGGCGGGCGGCTGGTCTACTCGGTCTGCACCGTCCGCCGCGACGAGTGCGAGGGCGCCGTCGCCGGCGGCCGCCAGACCCTCCCGCACGTCGACGGCACCGACGGCTTCTACATCGCCGACGCCACCGGGGTCTGAGCTCCGAAGAGCGCGCCTGCTCCTCCGCCCGCTTGCGGTCGGTGATGTCCTGCATGACGCCCTGCACCAGCAGCGGCGTGCCGTCGTCCGCGGAGACGACGACGTAGGTGTCGCGCACCCACACCTCGCGGCCGTCGCGCGCGATCAGCCGGTACTCGTGCTGGACGCCCTCGGACGACTCCTCGAGCTCCAGCATGTCGCGATCGTCCGGATGCAGCACCTTCTGGAACATCTCCGGATCGCTTCGCCACTCGGCGGGCGTGTAGCCGGTGAGCTGCTCGCTGAACGGGCTGACGTACACGTTCGCGAAGCCGTCTTGCGCCGTGTCGACGTACACCATCGCCGGCAGCTCCTCGACCAGCGAGCGGTAGGGGATGACGTGACCGTCGACGACGATCGCGTCGTCGGGCCGCGGACCTCTGCCGGCCAGCCGGCGGAGCATCTGTCTGGCAAAGCGCATACCTGACCGGGTGATCGCCCGCCGCGCAGCCGGATTGAACGGGTACCGGCCGCCTTCGGACGCCCGCGTTCACTACGATCCCGGCATGCGGGAATGG
>DATLLN010000325.1:0-4957 GCA_035537835.1 Gaiellales bacterium | reverse complement strand
CGCGCCCGACCTCGTGGATGGTGGCATGCAGGCACTGGAACGGGTCGGCCTCGTCGATCCGCGTGGTGATCCGCACGTCGCCGCCGGTGCCGCTGGACAACGGGTGCACGGCGAGGTCGAGCCGCCCGGCCGCCCGGTCGTAGCCGAAGACCCCGGCGGCGCTCCACGAGGCGGTCAACGTCGTCGAGGCAGGGTTCATCCGCACCGAGGCCGACGAGGTGCACTACAACCTGCACGTCATGCTGCGCTTCGACCTCGAGCGGGCGCTGATCGACGGCCGCCTCGAGGTGCCGGACCTGGAGGCGGCCTGGAACGAGCGGTTCCTCCGCGACTTCGGCACCGCGGTGCCGGACGCCCGCTCCGGGGTGCTGCAGGACGTGCACTGGTCCTCGGCGGCCTTCGGCTACTTCCCGACCTACACGCTCGGGACGATGTACGCCGCCGAGCTCGATGCCGCGCTGCGCCGCGAGGTCGCCGTCGACGCGGCGCTGTCCGCGGGCGAGCTCGCGCCGGTGGTCGCCTGGCTGAACGCCCGCATCCATCGGCCCGGCCGCCGGCTGGCGGCCCGCCGGCTGATCGCCGGCGCCATCGGCCGCGAGCCCGACGAGCGCGCGCTGCTCCGCTACCTGAACGCCAAGTTCGGGGCGCTCTACGGGGTCTAGGCCGTGATTGCGACAGGCTCCACGACGGGTACCGGAAGCGCGCCGGCTCGGCCGTCCCGCCCGGCGCCAGGCAGCGGCCGCCCGCCTCCCGGGTGGCTGCCTGGGCGGCCCCCGCGGGGGTGCCCACTGCCCTCCTCTCGGGCGGTTGCCGGGCGCGGGCCAGCGACGCCGGAGGAGTGCCTTGCAGTGGGGCGGGCCCGCGCCCCCCTTCTCGGGTTTGGCCTTCCGTGGAGGCGCCGCGTAGGCTAGAGGCGAACGGGTCGGGGCGTGGCGCAGCCTGGTAGCGCGGCGGTTTTGGGTACCGCAGGTCGCTGGTTCGAATCCAGTCGCCCCGACCAAGTCGATCCAGACTGTCATCGACATCGATGCGCGCGCCGGGCGGCCGGATCGGCGGCGCGCGGCCGGTCGCCGCGCACGATGCCGGTCGTGGCCGTGCCTTCGGGCGCGACGGCGAGCCCGACGCTGCGGGCGACGCCGCCACCAGAGGTGATCGGTACCACGGCGGGACGACCGGTCGCCCGGTTAAACGCCGATGCGCTCACTAGCTAGGAGAGCTGGCCGCCGGCCTCGCCGCCCGTCTCCCGATGTCGATCCGAGCGAGGCCATTCGATCCGCTTGAGCGGACGGCTCAGCAAGTATCTGGCGTGGCTTGGCTATCGGCGCCTGTCGGTGCGCCCTCGGCCATCAGCGGACCGGGGGGCGGTCGCGGCGGTGCCGCCCGAGGCGGCCCGCGGCAAGCCCCTCTAGGTCATCGGTGTCTTCGACGACCACACCCGCCATCGTCGATGCCGGCTGCCACGCGTGGACCCGTCACGCCTTCACGATGTGGGCGCCGACGGCGCCGCTGCGGGCACAGACGTTCCGGGTGTCGATCACCAGCTTCGCGTGGTCCGCGACGAACTTCCAGTCGATCGAGTCGTGGTCGGTCGCGATCAGCACCGCGTCGTAGCGGGCGAGCGTTCCCTCCGAGAGATCGACCGAGCGCCGTCCGGCCAGCGACGCGTGCTCGCGGGTGATCGGGATCTCCGCGACGTAGGGGTCGTGGTAGTCAACCGAGCCACCCCGCTCCTCGATGATCTCGGTCAGCTTGAGCGACGGACTCTCGCGGGTGTCCTCGACGTTCTTCTTGTAGGACATGCCGATCAGCAGGATGCGCGCGCCGCTGAGCCCGCGACCGGCATGCCGGTCGAGCGCGCCGAGCAGGCAATCGACCACGTGGTGCGGCATGTGGGTGTTGATCTCGCCGGCCAGCTCGATGAAGCGCGTCGGCATGTCGAGCTCGCGCGCCTTCCAGGTCAGGTAGAACGGATCGATCGGGATGCAGTGGCCGCCGAGCCCCGGGCCGGGGTAGAACGGCATGTAGCCGAACGGCTTGGTCTTGGCCGCGTCGATCACCTCCCAGATGTCGATCCCTAGCCTGCCGAAGATCACCTTGAGCTCGTTGACGAGCGCGATATTGACGGAGCGGAAGATGTTCTCGGTCAGCTTCACCGCCTCGGCGCAGGCCGCGGACGACACCGGAACCGTGCGCACCACCAGACCGTCGTAGAGGGCCCGGGCGAGCCGCAGCGACGACGGATCGTCGGCGCCGACCACCTTGGGGATGCTCGCGGTCGCGTGGGTCTGGTTGCCCGGATCTTCCCGCTCGGGCGAGAAGGCGAGGAAGAACTCCCTGCCGGCCCTGAGGCCGGTCGCCTCGAGCAGCGGCTGCATGACCTCGCGGGTGGTTCCCGGCCAGGTGGTCGATTCGAGCACGACGAGCTGGCCCGGGCGCAGCGTGGCCGCGATCGCCCGGGTGCTGCTCTCGACGAAGGCGAGGTTGGGCTCGCGGTTGCGGGTCAGCGGCGTCGGCACCGCGATCAGGATGACGTCGGCCTCGCGGAGCCGGGAGAAGTCCCCCGTCGCCTGGAATGCGCCCTGCTCGATGGCGTCGGCCACTGGGGCGCTCGGGATGTGCTCCATTCCGCTGCTGCCGCTGTTCAGCTCGGAGACCCGCGCCGCGTTGGTGTCGAACCCGAGCACCCGGAAGCCCGCCTTGAGCGACACCAGCGCCAACGGCAGACCGACGTAGCCGAGGCCCATGATCCCGACCGTGCAGTCCCGTTCGGCGATCCGCCGCAGCAGGGTCAGCTCGTGGGAGATGTCGGCGTCTTGCAGCTTGACAGGTTTCATCCAACCGCTCGCTTTGGAATCCAGGCTTGATCGGCGAACACCGGGCGGTGCCAAGGCGACTATGGCACCGGCTCCGCGAACCGTGAGCCAAGCGTTTCGACGGACGACCTACGCCCAATGGTCGCCCTCGGCCTACCTTGGGGGAGCCCGGCGGGTGGAGCGGACTGCTATACTGGATGCGAACGCGGCCACCCGGCTCCCGACGCATCGCACGAGGTTGGAATGGATTCGATTCTGGTAACCGGCGGCGCCGGCAACATCGGCAGCGCGCTGGTCCGCGGCCTGATCAAGCAGCCCCAGACCCAGGTTGTGGTTGCCGACAACCTCTCGACCGGCAGCCTGGACAAGGTGCGGATCGATGCGGGCAATCTGACGGTCGTCAAGGTCGAGGTGAACGACTTCGACGACATTGCGCCGCTGTTCTTCCGGTTCCACTTCACGCACGTGTTCCATCTGGCGGCGGTGGTCGGCGTGCAGCGGACCCTGGCCAATCCCCTGCTGGTGCTGCGCGACATCACCGGCATCGAGAACGTGCTGCGGCTCAGCAAGAACACCGGCGTGCGGCGCGTCTACTTCACCTCGTCGTCCGAGGTCTACGGCGAGCCGTTCGAGGTTCCGCAGAACGAGAGCACCACGCCGCTGAACTCCCGGCTTCCCTATGCCGTCGTGAAGAACCTCGGCGAGGTGTACCTGCGCAGCTTCGAGCGCGAGTACGGCCTGCCGTACACCATCTTCCGCCTGTTCAACACCTACGGCCCGCGGCAGAGCGACGACTTCGTCCTGCCGAGGTTCGTCCACGCCGCCCTGCGCGGCGAGCCGCTGACGATCTATGGCGACGGCTCGCAGACCCGGTCGTTCTGCTACGTCGACGATACGGTGGACACCTGCATCGCGGCGCACCGGCACGGCGCGCACGTCAACGACGTGATCAACGTGGGCAGCGACCAGGAGATGACCATCCGGCGCCTGGCCGAGACGGTCGTCCGGGTCCTGAAGTCCTCCTCGAAGCTGAAGTTCCTGCCGGCTCTGCCGGAGGGCGACATGACGCGGCGCTGCCCGGACACCAGCAAGATGCGCGCGCTGCTCGATCGCCCGCAGGTGACGCTGGAGGACGGGATCCGGCGGCTGGCGGAGTACCAGTCGGGCCTCGCCCCCGGCGCCGTGCCGCTGCGCAGGCGGGCCTAGCCCCAGCCGCCGCGGGCCGTGCGATGAAGGTCGTCTATGTCAGTCAGCCCTATGACCGGCTGTTCCCGCCGGTGCAGAACTCGATCGGCCTGATCGTCTACCACACGGCGGTCCGGCTGAGCCGCGAGGTCGCGATCCGCGTCTATGGACGGCACTATTCGGACGATCCGGTGCCGGACGACTTGGCGTTCCGCGTGCGGCGGTTGCCGGTGCTGGGCGATCGGCTGGTGCGGAAGCTCGCGCGTTCGTTTCCGCAGCTGAGCCGCTGGCTGGGGCTCGACCGCAGGGCGGACGATCACGCGCAGTATCGCGCCAAGGTGCGGCGCTGCCTGGCCGAGGACCGGCCGGACATCGTGCACGTGATGAACTACTGGAGCTGGTGCCGGGCGCTGAAGGGCGACGGGCGCCGGCTCGTGCTCGAGATGCAATGCGAATGGCTCTCGCAGCGCGACCGGCGCCAAGTCGCCCGCCAGCTCGAGGCCGTGGACGCCGTGGTCGCGGTGAGCGACCACATCGCCACGACGTTCCGCGCGGCGTTTCCGGACTACCCGGGCATGGTCGCCACCGTCGGCAACGGCGTCGACGTCACGGTGTTCACGCCGTTGGAGACCCCGGTACCGGCGCGGGACCAGCGCCGGCGGATCCTGTTCGTGGGGAGGATCTCGCCCGAGAAGGGGCTGCACACGCTGATCGAGGCCTTCGCCGAGGTGGCGCGGCAGGTGGGCGACGTCGAGCTCGCGATCGCGGGCCCGCAGGCCGCCCTGTCGCCGGACTTCCTGACCAGCCTCTCGCCCGATCCGCGGGTCAGCGCGCTGCTCCGCTTCTACGACGATCGGGGCACCTGCACCTACAAGCGCGACCTCGAGCGCCTGGTGGAGCGCGAGGGGCTCGGCGACCGGGTCCGGTTCCTCGGCAATGTCACGCATGCCGATCTGGTG
>DATLLN010000324.1:0-2527 GCA_035537835.1 Gaiellales bacterium | reverse complement strand
CTCGCCGGCCGCACCGCGGCCGACCCAGATCTTGCCGCCGAGGATCAGCCCGGCACCGACGCCGGTACCCCAGAAGACGCCGAGCACGTCGTCGAACCCGCGCGCCGCGCCCAGCACGTACTCCGCCTGGGTGCCGACGGTCACGTCGTGCCCGACCTTGACCTTGCTCGCGCCGCTTGCCGAGGCAACGGCCGGGCCGAGCGCGAACTCCCCGGTCCAGTCGGGCGTGACGTTGCGCGCCTGGGTGACGGTGCCTCGTTGCTCGTCGACGGCGCCGGGCGAGCCGATGCCCACGCCGGCCAGCGCCGACGGCTCGACCCCGGCGTCGGCGGCGGCCTCCGTGAACGCCGCGACGATCCCGTCGGCCACTCCCTGCGGCCCGTTGTCCTTCGGGGTCGGGTGCCGCGCCTGCCCGAGCACCTGGTGGTCGTCGTCGACGATGATCGCCTGGATCTTGGTGCCGCCGAGGTCGATTCCACCGCGCGTCGTAGCCATCCGGTGAAGTCTTATCGGAGAATGCGCGGCCGTGCCAGCCGTGAACGTTTGCTCCCGCCTCAGGTGGTAACGTCAGCCCCGTACCCGTCCCCTTGACAGGAGCGTCAGTGAGCCGTCAGTTCGACGACATCGACCAGCTCGGGATCAACACCATCCGCACGCTCGCGGTCGACGCCGTCGAGCAGGCGAAGTCGGGCCATCCCGGCCTGCCGATGGGCGCGGCGCCGATGGCGCACGTTCTCTGGACGCGCCACCTGCGACACAGTCCGGCGAATCCGCACTGGCCGGGCCGCGACCGGTTCGTGCTGTCCGCCGGGCACGGCTGCATGCTGCTCTACTCGCTCCTGCACCTGACCGGCTACGACCTGCCGCTGGACGAGCTGAAGCGCTTCCGCCAGTGGGGGAGCATGACGCCGGGGCATCCCGAGTACGGACACACCCCGGGCGTGGAGACGACGACCGGGCCGCTCGGCCAGGGCATCTCGACGGCGATCGGCATGGCCATCGCCGGTGCGCATCTGAAGGCCCGGTTCGGCGACGATGCCGGGTTCCGCGTGTTCGTTATCGCCTCGGACGGCGATCTGATGGAGGGCGTCTCGAACGAGGCGAGTTCGCTGGCCGGCCACCTTGCGCTGGACAATCTGGTCGTACTCTACGACGACAACACCGTCACCATCGACGGCCACACCGACCTGGCGTTCACCGAGGATCGGGTCGGCCGCGACGACGCGCTGGGCTGGAGCACCAGCACCGTCTCCGACGGCAACGACCTGGACGAGATCGACAAGGCGCTCGGCGCCGCCATCTCCAAGACGGGTCAGCCAAGCCTGATCGCGGTCAAGACGGTGATCGGCTTCGGCAGCCCGGACGCCGGGACGTCGCGTGCCCATTCCGACGCCCGCGGGGCCGAGCAGCAGGCCGTCACCAAGCGCAACCTGGGCTTCGACCCCGAGAAGTTCTTCGTCATTCCCGAGGAGGCGCTGGCGCGCTACCGCGAGGCGGTCGACGCGTCGCCGCATGCCGCCGAGCTGAGGGCGATCTGGTCGGGTGAGCTGGAGTTCGACACCGGCTCGTTCGCGCCGGACGACGGGCCGATGGCAACCCGCGCCGCGTCCGGGAAGGTGCTGGCGAGGATCGCGCCCGAGATCCCGCAGCTGATCGGCGGGTCAGCCGACCTGACGCCGTCCAACAACACGCGGCCGCCAGACTGGGACGAGCTGGCGCCGGGTACCCACGAGGGCCGCTACGTGCACTTCGGCGTGCGCGAGCACGGCATGGGTGCGGTCGTCAACGGCCTCGTGCTGTCGGGCCTGCGCGCCTACGGCGGTACCTTCTTCAACTTCCTGGACTACATGAAGCCCGCTGTCCGGCTGTCGGCCCTGATGAACATCCCGTCGATCTGGGTCTACACCCACGACTCCGTCGGGCTGGGCGAGGACGGTCCGACACACCAGCCGATCGAGCAGCTGGCGACTCTCCGTGCGCAGCCCAACACCACCGTGTTCCGGCCGGCCGACGCCAACGAGACGGCCGCCGGCTGGCGGATCGCGCTGGAGCGGCGCAATCCGACCGCGTTGGCACTTACCCGCCAGGCGTTGCCGGTGCTCGACCCGGCCACCTATCCGACGCACGAGGCGTCTCGTGGCGGCTATGTGCTGGACGGCGACGACGATCCGCAGGTGCTGCTGATCGCCACCGGCTCGGAGGTGCACGTCGCGCTGGGCGCCCGCGAGATCCTGACCTCGAAGAGCATCCGCAGCAGGGTCGTATCTCTGCCCTCGTGGGAGCTGTTCGAGGAGCAGGCGCTCGGGTACCGCGAGCAGGTGATTCCTCCGTCCGTGCGCGCCCGGGTCTGCGTCGAGGCGGCGTCGCCGATCGGATGGGAGCGGTACGCCGGTGAGGGCGAGATCGTCGCCCTCGACAGGTTCGGCGCCTCGGCGCCTGGCGCGACCGTCCTCGAGCATCTCGGATTCACCCCCCAGCGTGTCGCCGACGCCGCGTCGGACGCGCTGTCACGCATCACCCAAGGAGC
>DATLLN010000323.1:0-9415 GCA_035537835.1 Gaiellales bacterium | reverse complement strand
GGTCTGCCGCTGCCGTCCCTACGGCGAGGGCGGCGCCTTCCAGCCGCTGGCCGACCTGCTCCGGCGGAGCGCCGCAGTCGACCCGTCGGCGAGCGTCGAGGAGGCCCGGGCCGCGGTGCGCGGACTGCTGCAGGCACTGGTCGGCGAGGACTGCGACGACGACGTCACGGTGGTGCTGCGCACCGCCGGCCTGGCCGAGCGGGAGGCGCCCGACGACGACGAGCCGGCCTCCGTCGCCCAGCGGGCGCGCGACGCCTGGCGCTCGGTGCTGGTGGCGCTGGCCGAGCGCGCGCCGGTGATGCTGGTGATCGAGGATGCGCAGTGGGCCGAGCCCGGGCTGCTCGACCTGGTCGAGGACGTCACCTCCGGCGACCTGCGGGTGCCGCTGGTCGCGCTGGTGCTGGCCCGTGACGAGCTGCTCGCCTCGCGGCCGGGCTGGGGTGCCCGCTCGCGCAACGCCACGGTCGTCACGCTGGACGCGATCGACGACAGCGAGATGCTCCGGCTGGCCGCTGCCATCTCGGGCAACGCATCCGGCGACGACGCGATCGAGCTGGCCGGCGGCAACCCGTTCTTCCTGGAGGAGATCCTGCACATGCGCGGGGAGGGCGGCGGCGCCGTCGTCCCCGAGACCGTGCACGGCGTGATCGCCGCGCGCCTCGACCTGCTGTCGCCTGACGAGAAGCGGCTGCTGCAGCGGGCGGCGGTGGTCGGGCGCACGTTCTCCAAGGATCACCTGGCCGCGGTCGACGTCGACGCGCCGGAGCGGCTGCTGGGCGGGCTGGCCGCGCGCGACATGGTGCAGCCGCTGGGATCGGAGTGGGCGTTCAAGCACATGCTGATCCGTGACGTCGCTTACGAGTCGCTGGTGCGCACCGACAAGGCGCGGCTGCACCTCGCGCTGGCGCGGTGGCTGGAGGAGGGCGGCCACGGCGACCGCCAGGTGGTCGCGACGCACTACGCCGTGGCCGCCGGGCTGGGGCTGTCGGAGGCGCGCAGCGATGCTGTGCGCCTGCTGCTGGATGCCGCGTTCGACGCCCGCCGGGCGGGCGCACACGGTCTGGGGCTGCGGCAGGCCGAGCGAGCGCTGGCGCTGGCCGTCGACGACCGCGAGCGCTGCGCGTCGTACGAGGCGGTGGGCGACGCCTACTGGATGGCCGAGCAGATCGAGAAGGCCTTCGAGGCGTACGACCGCGCGCTGGAGCACGGCGTCAGCGCAGGGCTGCCGTCGGCGGACATGGCCCGACTGCGCTGGAAGTGGGCCGACGCGCCGACGCGCTGGAGCGCGAGCCGAGCGATGGCGGCGACTCGGCAGCGGATCGAGGACGAGATCGCCCGCGGCCTGGACGACGCGGCCGCGGCGGGCGACGAGGCGATGGAGGCCCGCCTGTTGACCGCGGGCGCGCTCTTCACGTGGCGGGTCGAGACGGCCGCGGAGCCGCAGGAGCTCGCGCTGACGGTGGCCGACCGGGCGCTGGAGATCGCCGAGCGGCTCGGCCGGCCGGGCACGACCTCGGCCGCCCGCGACGCGCGGACCGTGCTGCTCCACGCGCTCAACCGCTACGACGAGGCTGCCGAGAACGACGAGGCCCGATTCGCGCTGCTGCCCAAGATCCGCTGGCGCGAGGAGCAGATGGACGTCTGCGCCGCCTCCGCCCGTACCCGGCAGGCGCTGGGCGACTTCGCCGGATCGGTCGAGGCCGTCCGCAAGGCCGAGCAGCTGACGCAGCGCGACGATCCCCGCTGGCTGTCGCTGCCGGCCCGAATCCTGGTCGAGACCTACTTCCTTTGGGACCGCTGGGACGACGCGCTCGACTCCTACGAGCGGTTCCTGGACGTGTTCCGGCGGACGGCCGCCGCCCGCCGCCAGGCGATGATCGGCGGGGTCGCCTCCGGCGCCGTCGCCGGCGTGCACATCCTGCGCGGCCAGCAGGAGCGGGCCGAGCGGATCGAGCAGCGGATGGGGCCGGAGGCGCACCAGGGTTTCGGCCTGACGTTCGGGCACGCGCTGCTCGGCATCGGCGAGCCGGCCCTGGCGCTCGACCGCGTGCGCGGCCTCAAGGGCAACCGCTGGCGCGCGTGGGCGATCGAGGCGGAGGCGCACGCCATGCTGGGCGACCTGGACGGGCTCGACCGGGTGCTGACGCGGGTGCGCGACGAGCCGCAGCTCGAGCGGGTGCCGCGCGTCGCCGCCCAGTTCGACCGGGCCCGAGGGATCGCCGGCGACGAGTTCGCGCTGCGCAGTGCGGCGGCGATCTTCGAGCGGCTGGGCTGCCGGTTCGAGCGGGCCCGCTGCCTGGAGCTGCTGGGGCGGGACGAGGAGGCGCGCCTGGTCTACGAGCAGTTCGGCGCCGAGCCGGCGCTCTGCCGCGTCAGGTGAGCAGCGGCTCGGCCAGGTAGCCGCCGGCGGTGCCCGGAGGCACGGCCCACAGGCCGCTGGACGTGTGCTGGATGTACTCGTTCAGGCGGTCTGACGACGCCAGCCGGTGCTGGATCGGGACGAACTGGATGCGCGGGTCGCGCTGGTACGCCAGGAAGAACAGCCCGGCGTCGGACTGCGTCAGCCCCGGGGCCATGCCGTCGTCGAAGTTGTAGCCTCGGCGGAGGATCCGCTGCCGCTCGCTGGCCGCCCCGGTGCGCGGATTGGCCAGGCGGATGTGCGCGTCGGCCGGCAGCTTCGAGTCGACCACCCGGTCGTGCTCGGACGAGCCGCCGAACGGCGCGCCGTTGCCCTTCCGCCGCCCGAAGATCGACTCCTGCTCGCCGATCGGCGTGCGATCCCAGGCCTCGATGCGGATCCGCACGCGGCGGCTGACCAGGTAGCTGCCGCCGGCGATCCACGTCTGGCCGTCGGATGCGGCAGCCCAGACGTTCGAGCGCATCAGGCCGGCGTCCGACGCGTCGAGGTTCGCGGTGCCGTCCTTGAAGCCCATCAGGTTGCGCGGCGTCCGGCCCTCGCCGGGCAGGCCGAGGAACCCGCTCTGCGTCCAGCGCAGCGCGACGGTGCCGAGGCCGATCCGAGTGAGGTTGCGCTGCGCGTGGTACGCGATCTGCGGATCGTCCGCACACACCTGCAGGCAGAGATCGCCGTTGGAATGGCCGGGCACGAGCGCGTCGGCGGCGAAGTGGGGGACCGGCGCCAGCTGCTCGGGCCGCTGCGACTCGAGGCCCAGCCGGTCGAAGAACGTCGGCCCGAGCCCGAGCGTCACCGTCAGCCGGGCGGCGGGTAGGCCGTCGGCCTCACCGGTGTCGATCGGCGGCGCCCACTGGTTGCTCTCGATCCTGCCCAGTGACCGGCCGCCCGCCATCAATGCGGCGGCGGCCGTCCACTGGCGCATCAGGCGGCTCACGTCGTCGCGCGACGCCTTTGTCAGATCGAACGCCGCGAAGCGCAGGTGCGCCTGCTGCGGCGTCGTGATCCCCGCCTGATGGTCGCCGTGGAACTCGACCGTGTCGGTGACGGCCGTGCGGCCGTCGATGGTCGTGATCGCCCCGCCCGCTGCGGCAGCACCGACCGCGCCGCCGGCGAGCGCCAGCAGCCGGCGGCGCGACATCCCGCCGGCGTTTGAGGTCACCGCAGGACCGCCGGGGCGACCTCGCTGATCGGCTGGGCCAGGGCGTCGATCGACTCGGACAGCTTCTTCGTGTCCGTGTCGTTCAGCTTGGTGTAGAGGACGTAGCCCGAGCCCTCGCGGTACGGATCGAGGGACTGGTCGACCTCCGTGAAGCGCTGCCGGATCTCGGACAGCAGCTCCGGATCGCCCTTGGCGAGGATCGGGGTGACGGCGACGATGGCTGCCTTCGCGCCGTCGACGTTGGCCTGGAAGTCCCACAGGTCGGTGTGCGAGTAGCGATCCTCCTCGCCCGTGATCTTCGAGGCGGCGACCTCGTCCAGCAGGCTCTTGGCGCCGTTCGCGATCTGCGCCGTCTGCAGCGGGACGCTCTGCACCAGCCCCTGCAGCCGCAGCGTGTTGGCCACCAGCCGGTCGGCGATCGGCATCGCGCCCTTGGTCGTGTTGTCCACCCAGAGCAGCTTCTCGAGCTTGTGGAAACCCTCCCACGTGGACGCGGGCACGTCGCCCGCGCGGGCGTCCATCAGCGGGTCGAGGTCGCCGAAGCTTTCGGCCACCGGCTCGACGCGCTCGTACGGCTCGCGGGTCGTGGGGTAGAGCTGCTTGGCCTTCTCGATGTCGCCCGCGGCGATCGCGTCCCGGAACGCCTGCGTGCGCTTGACAAGTAGCGCGGTCTGAGCGATCAGGTAGTCGCGGTACTGGGCGACAGCCTGCTTGTCGGCTGCCGACGCGGCGACCTGCGCGGTGCCGCCGACCTCGAGCGTGCCCTTCTCGTTGTCGGCGCCCGGGCAGAAGGTGGTGAAGGTGCCCGGGTCGAGGCTCAGCGAGAACGACTTGGTCAGCCCGTCGGGCAGGTTCTCGACCTCGCCGAGGATGTGGTCGCCGTCCAGGATCTCGTATTCGGTCACCTGGTCGGCGCCGTCGTTGGTCACCTTGAAGGTGACGTCGCCGGCCGGCACCTTGACCGTCGCCGGCTGGCAGCCCTGGTTGGTGATCGAGACCTCGGTCACCTTGCCGTCGCCGCTGCCCCCTCCGCTGCCCGACCCCGAGCCGCAGCCCGCGGCCACGAGCAGGACCAGCGCCAGCGTCGCCGCGGTCGCCGCAGCTGCCCGCGTCCTCACGCGGCGGCCGCTCGGCCACAGCACGTAGGCCATCATCGGGATCGCGTACAGCAGCCATGCCAGCACCTCGCCGACCGTCGGCTGCGTCTGGATGCCGAACATGCCGGTGACCAGCGCCTGCCGCACGCTGCCTGGCTCGATCACGGCCGTCAGGTCGGCCGCCTGGCCCTGCAGGGAGTCGAACCAGCCGGCCTCGTGCGCCGTGTGCACGGCCGACGAAACCAGTCCGGCGGCGACCAGCACCAGCACCACGCCGGTGATCCGGAAGAAGCGGGCCAGGTTGATGCGCACACCGCCGCGGTAGATCGCGTAGCCGAGCACGGCCGCCACGGCGATGCCGAGCACGGCACCGCCGCCCGAGGCGACCGGGCGGGCCGACTGCTGGAAGACCGCGACCAGGAAGACCGCGGTCTCCAGGCCCTCGCGGAGCACGGCGAAGAACGCCATGCCGACCAGGGCGATGGTCGACCCGTTGGCCAGGGCGTCCGCGGCGTCCGTCTCGATCATCGACTTCATCCGCGGCCCGTGTCGCCGGCACCAGACGATCATCCAGGTGACAGCGCCCGCCGCGACCACGGCGATGATGGTCTCCAGGCCCTCCTGCTGGCGCTGCGGCAGCGCCTCGTCGGCCACCTGCAGGCCGATCCCCACCGCCAGGCAGATGCCGACGGCGGCGAGCACGCCCAGCCACATCGGGCGGAGCGCGTCGCGGCGGCCGGAGCGCGCCAGGAACGCCGCGATGATGCCGACGATGAGCGCCGCCTCGAGCCCCTCACGGAGCCCGATCACGAACGCCGGAATCACGACCGGACTCCGCGGGTTCCGGCCCCGTCGCTCTCGGCCGCCGCCGAGGCGAGCGGGCCACGGCGGCGGGCGGCAACGACGTGGTCGGATGTAGCTGTAACTCTGAGCGCCAACGCAGGGACCTCCGGTTCGACGGTGTATGTCTCGCGGCCGCCCCCGCACGCTGCTTAGGTAACCCTAAGACTTAGGGAACCCTAAGGTGCCGTCGCCGTGCTGTCAAGCGGCAACCGTCAGCTGACGCAGGCGGTGGTTGCCGGCGCCGTCGACAGCGCGGAACTGGACCACCGTCTGGCCCTCTCCGGTGACCACGCCCGTGTCGCCGTTGACCGGTGTCGTCCAGGTGACGCCGTCGTCGGCGGACGAGCGGAACTGGTAGTGGTCGGCGCCGCCCAGGGCATCGGTCGAGCCGCCGGCGAACTTTGATCTGGTCGTCGGCGCAGAACCGGCCGAATTGAGCCGCGGGAGAGGCTTCGGCTACCCTCCGACCTCGTTCCGGCCACCCATCCCCGCGAGGTCCCAGATGCCTTCCAGCGCCACCATCGAGACGAACCACGGCACCATCCAGCTCGAGCTGTTCGACGAGGAGGCGCCGCAGACCGTCGCCAACTTCCGCAAGCTCGCGTCCGAGGGCTTCTACGATGGTCTGGTGTTCCACCGGGTGATCGGCAACTTCATGATCCAGGGTGGCTGTCCGAATGGCACCGGCACCGGGGGCCCGGGCTACACGTTCGACGACGAGTTCAACGAGCACCCGATCGTCCGCGGCACGCTGGCGATGGCGAACGCCGGCCCGAACACGAACGGCAGCCAGTTCTTCATCGTCACCGCCGAGGCGACGCCCTGGCTGGACGGCAAGCACACCGCGTTCGGCCGCGTGCTCGACGGCATGGACGTGATCGACACGATCGAGGCGCAGCCGACGGATGCCCGGGACAAGCCAATCGACGATGTTCGCATGGAGCGGGTCGTTGTTGACGGTGGCGACGGCTGAACGCAGCGCGCGCCTCGCGTGGCGATTCACCAAGCGCGAAGCGCGATTTCGTCGCGACATCGTGACGGCCGGGGTCAGAGCGGGGTCAGACCGGGGTCAGACCCCGAGCAGTGAGCGCAGCCCGGCGCCGGTGGCTGTTAGGCGCTCGAGGTCGACGCCGTGGGCGATGCCGTGGCGGTCGAGCAGCGCGACCAGCTGTTCGGTTGCGAGGTTG
Source organism: Gaiellales bacterium (assembly GCA_035537835.1). Taxonomy (GTDB): domain Bacteria; phylum Actinomycetota; class Thermoleophilia; order Gaiellales; family JAICJC01; genus DATLLN01. The sequence goes on along the minus strand of DATLLN010000323.1, from coordinate 2,713 downwards.
CCGGGAGCGCCGGGGGCGAAGGGGCAGCCGCCTGCGCCGCCGGCCGAGCCGTCGAAGACTGCGATGCCCAGCTCGAGGCCGGCCTCGACGTTCTCCAGCGCCCGGCCGCCGGTGTCATGGAGGTGCAGCGCCAGGCGCTCGGCGGGGATGCGCTCGAGGAGCGCACCGACCACCCGATCGACGTCGTCGGGATTGGCAATGCCGATCGTGTCGCCGATCGAGACCTCCTCGCATCCCAGGTCGATCAGCGCATCGGCCACGCGCACCACGTCCTCCTCGTCGACCGGCCCCTGGTAGGGACAGCCGAACGCCGTCGACACGTACCCGCGGCGCCACCAGCCGAGCTCTGCCGCCCGGTCGAGCACTTCCTCGGCCGCATCCAGCGAGTCGCCGATCGTCATGTTCAGGTTTGCCGACGTGAACGCCTCCGACGCCGCCGTGAACACCGCGACCGTCTCCGCGCCGGCTGCCTCGGCGCGCTGCATGCCGCGCATGTTCGGCACCAGCACGGGATAGCGGACGCCCTCGCGGCGGTCGAGCGCCCGCATCACGTCCTCGGCGTCCGCCAGCTGCGGCACGGCCTGCGGGCTGACGAAGGACGTCGCCTCGACCACCGGCAGCCCGCACCGCGCCAGCTCCTCGATCAGCAGCACCTTGGCCGCCGTCGGCACCAGCGTCTCCTCGTTCTGCAGGCCGTCGCGCGGCCCGACCTCCACGACCGTCACGCGATCGGGGACCGCCACTCAGTCCTCCAGCTCGATAAGGGCCTGCCCGGCCGACACCACGTCGCCCGGCCGCACGTGCACCGCGCGCACCACGCCGGCGGCCGGCGCCTGCACCGCCAGCTCCATCTTCATCGCCTCGAGCACGACCACCGCGTCCCCCGCGGCAACGGTGTCGCCCGGCGCGGCGTCGACCCGCAGCACCGAGCCCGGCATCGGCGCCGACAGCGAGCCACCGGCCGGCGCGACGTCCGGCGCCACGTCCTCGTCCGGCGCCAGCTCGAAGTGCCAGCCATGAAACTGCGCGAACCGCCCGGCCACGCTCACCCCGGAAGGCGCGGCGCGAAAGCTGCCGTACTCCGTCCAGACATCGCCGCGCGCACGAGCCGCCTCCGGCTCGACGCCGTCCGGGAGCACCGGTGCCAGCTCCGGCCGCCACTCCTCCGCGACGAAGTCCGTCCCCGCCTCGCCGGCGCGGAACCGCGGGTGCTCGAGCGCCCAGCCCAGCCAGCCCAGGTTGGTCGTCACGCCCAGCACGCGCGTCTCGGCGAGCGCCGCCCGCAACCGCTCCACGCACGCATCGCGGTCCTCGGCGTGGGCGATCACCTTTGCCAGCAGCGGGTCGTACCGCAGCCCCACCTCGTCGCCCTGGCGAGCCGCGGTGTCGACGCGCACCCCGGGCCACGCAGGAAGCTCGAACCGGACGAGCGTCCCGGCCGCCGGGAGGAAGCCCGCCGCCGGATCCTCGGCGTACAGCCGGGCCTCGATCGCATGCCCGGTGATCCGCACATCCTCCTGGTCAAGCTCCAGCGGCCTACCGCCCGCGATCTCGATCTGCGCCCGCACCAGATCGAGCCCTGTCACCGCCTCCGTCACCGGGTGCTCGACCTGCAGCCGCGCATTCAGCTCCAGGAACCACCAGTCGCCCGACACCGGGTCGAGCAGGAACTCGACCGTGCCCGCCCCCGCATACCCGGCGGCCGCGCCGACGGCCAGCGCCGCCTCGCCCAGCCGCGCACGCTGCTCGGGGTCGACGGCGGGGGACGGCGACTCCTCGAGGATCTTCTGGTGCCGGCGCTGCAGCGAGCAGTCGCGTTCGCCCAGGTGCACACCGTTGCCCACGGAGTCGACGAGCAGCTGCACCTCGACGTGGCGGCAGCCCTCCAGCCGGCGCTCCAGGAAGACGCGGTCGTCGCCGAACGCGGCAACGGCCTCACGCCGGGCGGCGGCGACCGCGTCGCCGACCGCGGTCAGGTCGTCGACCGCGCGCATCCCCCGGCCGCCGCCACCGGCCGCGGCCTTGACCAGCAGCGGGGTTCCCAGCCGCGCGGCCTCGGATGCCAGCGTCGCGTCGTCCAGCTCGATCCCCGCGTAGCCCGGGACGACCGGCACCCCTGCCGCCTCCGCCAGCCGGCGGGCCTCGATCTTGTCCCCGAGCAGCTTCATCGCGCGTGGCGGCGGGCCGATCCACGTCATCCCGGCGCGCAGCACCTGCTCGGCGAACGCCGGGTTCTCCGCCAGGTAGCCGTAGCCGGGGTGCACGGCGTCGGCGCCGGCATCCGCGCCTGCTGCGGCGACGGCCTCGCCGTCGAGGTGCGACGCGACCGTGACCACGTCGTCGGCCAGCTCGGCGTGCAGCGCGCCGTCCTCGTCCGGAGTGACGACGGCGACCGCCTCGATGCCAAGCTCACGGCAGGCGCGGATCACGCGGACGGCGATCTCGCCGCGGTTCGCGATCAGGATCCGGCGGAGCTCGCCCATCTCGGCTTTCGCTTCTCGAGGAACGCGGTCACGCCCTCCTGCCCCTCGTCGCCGGCGTCACTCCGGACGAGGACGGCGCGCTGCACGCCGAGCTGGCCGACGACGTGGTCACGGTCGCGTCGCACCTCGACGGCGAGGCCGTAGCCGCAGCAGGCGCGGATGCCGGCGCCGACGCCGTGCACCCCGGCTACGGCTACCTGGCGGAGAACCCGGCGTTCGCCGAGCAGGTG
>DATLLN010000322.1:0-2025 GCA_035537835.1 Gaiellales bacterium | reverse complement strand
AGGTGATCGCCGCCGCCAACGAGCTGGGCGTGGCGATGGTGTTCACCGGCCGCCGCCACTTCCTCCACTGAACCGTCACGCCCGGTCGGCGACCGGGATCACGAACTTCAGCCCGGTGTGCGTCTCGGAGACCCGCGCCGTCTTCACGTCGTACATGCCGGCGTCGCGGCCGGCGCCCAGCACCATCGCCTCGGTCAGGTCGGCGCGGCCCTTCGGGCGGATCACCCAGATCGCGCCGTCGGGGACGATCTGCGAGCGCAGCTCGGCGATCCGCGCCAGGTCGGACTCCTCGTCGACCTGCAGGAAGACGACGTCAGCCTCGCCGCCGTCAGCGGCGACCCCCGCCCCGACCAGCTCGGGGTCGGCGTCGCCGACCAGCCTCACCCGCTGGCCGGGCTTCACGCCCAGCTTGTCGGCCAGCGTCTTCGGGTTCGCGATGTCGTGCGCCCACCTGGCCGCCTCCTTCGCGCCCAGCTCGAGCACCAGCGGCGGGCCGCCGGCGTGGTCGATCGTCAGCCGGTCGCCGTCGACCGCCGTGCCCGTGATGTCCGAGCGCGACACCTTCAGCCGGAACGGGCTGCGCACGATCACCTCGTCGGTCTCGAGCAGCGCCTTGGCCTCGGCCTCGTCGCCGCCCGATCGCACCAGGCACCGCACCTCGCGTCCCATCCGCCCACTCTATCCCGAGCGCTTCAGCCGCCCGTGACGTTTGGCGTACTGCTCGCCGCGGCGGAACACCAGCAGCCCGACCGGGATGGCGATGGCGCCGATCAGGAGCAGCGGCCAGATGTCGCCCCACACCTCGCTGACGCTGGCGCCGTCGATGATCGCATGGCGGGCGCCCTCCAGGGTGTACGTGGCCGGCGAGATCACCGACAGCCACTGCATCCACTGCGGCAGGATGGTGACCGGGTAGTAGACGCCGGAGACCACCAGCAGCAGCCCCTGGGCGATGAAGCCGAGCTGCGTGCCCTTCTCCGGAGAGATCAGCGGCAGCACCGCGGTCATCATGCCGATGCCGATGAACGAGAACGACGAGACGGCCAGCACGACGGCGGCCGCGGTGAAGTCCGGCTGCTCGAAGTGGATGTCCAGGAACACCGCGACCGCTCCGAACAAGAGGACGGTGCGCAGCACGCCGTAGAGCACCGCGAACGCGCCCATGCCGAGCAGGTGCGCGGGCCGCGAGAGCGGCGCCATGAACGTGTACTCGATCGTGCCCTCCCAGCGCTCCCAGGCGACGGTCTCGGTGACGATCTCGAAGATCAGCCCCAGGTACGACCAGATGACCGCGCCGATCAGCAGCACGATGGTCGCCTCGTTGACGTCCAGCTGGCCGCCCGCCGCCTCCACGCCCTTGGCGATGAACACGATCGTCAGCGTGTTGGCCACCGTGTACAGGAACCAGGCGACCTCCCACCAGGCGAACCGGCGGATCAGGTAGATGTTGCGCTCGACGATGCCGGCGAAGCCGGTCAGCTCGCGGCGGAATGCTCCCTGCTCGAGCTGCATCAGGCTCGTACCTCTTGGTCGTCGTCCTCGTCCTCGAACGCGCGGCCGGTGGCGTTGAGGAACGCCTGCTCGAGCGCCTCGGCGCCGTACAGGCGCTTGATCTCGTCGACGCTGCCCAGGCACAGCAGCTCGCCGTGGTGGAGGATCCCGATCCGGTCGGCGAGCGCCTCGGCCTCGGCCATGTCGTGGGTGCAGAGCAGGATCGTGGCGTCGTGCTCTGCGCGCATCCGGCGGATGAATGCCTGCACCTCGAGCTTGGAGCGCGGATCGAGCCCGGTGGTCGGCTCGTCCAGCAGCAGCAGCACCGGCGACGTCAGCAGCGCGCGGGCCAGCGCAACCTTCTGCTGCATGCCCCGCGACAGGTCCTCCATCGGCTCGTCGCGACGCTCCGGCGGGAAGCCGACCTGCTGCAGGATCTGCGGGATCCGGTCGCGGGTCTGACGCGGCCCGAGTCCGTAGAACCGGGCGGAGTAGCTGAGGTTCTCGACCGGCGACATGCGCTTGAAGAACGAC
>DATLLN010000321.1:0-3632 GCA_035537835.1 Gaiellales bacterium | reverse complement strand
ACGTTGTAGAGGCCGCCGACCGGCAGCCGCACGGCGGCCGACCCGGACGGCAGCTCCAGCATGAACTCGCTGGCCTCGAGGCCGATCGTGCGCACCGCCCGCGCGACGACCGCCGGCTCCGGCCGGGCATTGCCGCAGTTGGGGCACCGCCAGTGGCCGAGATGGCCGAGGAACACCGCGTCGTAGCCCAGGCGGTGGCCGCACCTGGAGCACCACTTCGAGTCGGCGGCGTGCTGCATCGACTCGCGGGAGACCGACGCGTCCTCGATGCCGAAGCCGAACCCCTTCGGAGCGGCCACGCCGACGCCGGCGACCAGCGGGTCGTCGGCGTTGTAGGCGACGACCGTGTCTCCGGCGAGACCGGCGACCAGCGATCGCCAGCGATCGCCGATCAGCTCCAGCTCGCCGTAGCGGTCGAGCTGATCGCGGAACAGGTTGCCGAGCACCAGCGTGGAGGGCCGCAGCGTCGCACAGACGCCGGTCAGGGCGGCCTCGTCGACCTCGAACAGCCCGACCTGGCCGGCCCGGGCGGTGAGCAGCGCCGAGGCGATGCCGGAATCGAGGTTGGCCCCGCCGTGGTTGCGGCAGAGGTCTGCGCCGCCCGCCTCCAGTACCGACGCCGCCATCTTCGCCGTCGTGGTCTTGCCGTTGGTGGCCGAGACGACGGTCGAGCGGTCGAGCGGCGCCGCCAGCCTGCCGATCGCGTCGGGCGAGAGCCGCAGCAGCAGCTTGCCGGGGAGCGTCGTGCCGCCGCCGGAGCCGGTGCGGCGAGATGCGGCCGCAGCCAGCCTGGCGACCACGACCTCGGCCCGGAAGATCACCCGGCGGAGAGCACGTGCAGGAGCTCCTCGTCGATCTCGGCCAGCCGCTCCTGCAGCCGGCTCCACGCTTCGGGCTCCGCCTCCGGGTAGCTCTCGGCCGTGCGGGTCGTCTCGAGGTAGCTCTGCCACGCTCGGTTGCGCAGGCGGTCGGCCGTCTGCACCATCAGGCAGAACCGCTCGTCGGTGCGCTCACGTGAGTGCGTGGTCATCGCAGGCGCGTATCCTACTACCCTCAGGTGTCAACCCACTCCGGCCGACCGGCCAACTTGACCGGTTGCGAGAACGCTCCGGATGCGATTGCAGTTAACCGTCAGTTTGCTATGCTCGACCACTGTCCGAATGGACGTTCAACGAGTGCTGCACCGGGTCGGGGAGACATGGGGAGACGCGGCATGATCCAGAAGGCGGCCATATGAGGCGCAAGACGGTCTACCAGGCGATCGAGGGGATCGATCGGGAACAGCTCGAGGCATTCCAGGCAGGGATGCGCAAGCGCTACTCGGACGAGCAGATCCTCGAGGAGCTGAAGGCATGCGCGGAGCGTCTGGGCCGCTCGCCGACGATGCGCGAGTTTGAGGCGGACCCGAAGACCACCGTTCATCCGCAGACCGTGATCGAGCACTTCCAGTCCTGGAACCACGCCAAGCGGCTGGCCGGGCTGGTTCCGCGGCGGTTCGCGACGCGGGAGGAGCTGCTGCGCCTGCTGCGCGAGCTGGGCGACGAGCTCGGCCGCGTCCCCACCGCCAAGGACATCGAGGCCCGCAAGGGCGCGATGCCGTCGAAGTCGCTCTACTGGCACACGTTCGGCTCGCTGAACAACGCCCTCAAGGAGGCCGGGTTCGACGTGCCGGTGGGGGAGGAGCGCCTAGAGCGCGCCATCACCCAGGGCGCCGACCTGGCCGTCCGCATCGGCCGGCTGCCGAAGTTCGCGGATTGGGCGCAGGCCCGCCGGGACGACGCGAACATGCTCACCGAATGGCAGGTCTATCGGATGTTCGACGCGCGCCGCGGGGCGTGGTCGACGTTCCAGTTCCTGATCCGCCGCCGGCTCGAGGACGCGGGCGTCAACGTGTCGCCCGAAGGCCGCCTGGCCAGCTAGCGGCCGCGCAGCAGAACGGGCACGTCTCGCGAGCGAGCAGGTCGAGCTCGACGACCGCATCGACGGCCCGCTGAGCCAGCAGCAGGGATTCGCCATCCCGCAGGTCGAACCAGAGGAGATCGTCCCAGGGCACGCGGCGCGCGCCGATGGTCACCTCGCAGCGCGCCAGCGCGGGGGCGCCGCGCTCGGCATCGTCGCCGGAGCTCCACTCGATCGGCGCGGCCAGGACGACGGCGGCACTGCGGTCACCGAAGCCGAACCGGCGGATGTAGAACGGGGGCCGCTCGCCGCCGAGGTCGATGTAGCGGTAGCCGGCGGCCGCCGGCTCGGCGGGGATCGTCACATGCGAGCACGCGCGTGAGATTCGCCGGGCGTCGTGCGGGGTGACCCTGCGCACGGCCGTCGCGGTCGAGGGGTGGAACAGCATGCACGACATCATCGTCGGCTTCCGGCCCTCCGCCATCCCCCGCACGCGCTAAACCACGCGCGACGAGACGCAAGCTGATCGGGTCACATGCGTCCGCTTCATGCCGATCCGCGCTCAAGACCAAGGGTGTTCCCGCCGATTCATTCAGCGGGGGCGAGAAGGCGACGCTCCTGGCACCGACGACAACGATCGCAGAGGCCATGTGAGCACCGACCACACCGAAGAGACGACCGAGCCGACCCCCGCGCCCTCCGCAGAGCTGGACGCGGTCGAGGACGAGCTCGATCTGCGCGAGGCGAGCGCCCCGGCGATCGATCTGCTGCACACATATGTGCGCCAGATCGGGGACGGCGCGCTGCTCACCCACGCCGAGGAGCTCGAGCTGGCCCGGCGCAAGGACATGGGCGACGAGGCCGCCAAGCGGCGGCTGGTCGAGTGCAACCTGCGCCTGGTGATCAGCATGGCCCGCGCCTACTCCGCGTCCGGCGTGCCGCTGCTCGACCTGATCCAGGAGGGCAACATGGGCCTGATGCGCGCCGTCGAGAAGTTCGACTACCGGCGCGGCTACAAGCTTTCGACCTACGCCACCTGGTGGATCCGCCAGTCGATGTCCCGCGCGATCGCCGACCAGGGCCGGACGATCCGCCTGCCGCTGCACGTGCTGGACGTCCTCAAGAAGCTGCATCGGGCCAAGCGCAAGCTGACCCAGACGCTGGGCCGCGATCCGCTTGCCGCCGAGCTGGCCGCCGAGCTGGAGATCCCGGTGGAGCGCGTGATCGAGCTGCAGCGGATGACCGAGGATCCGGTCTCGCTGGAGACTCCGGTGGGCGACGGTGAGTCGCTGTTCTCCGACATGGTCGAGGACGTCAACGCGCCCCGGCCGGACGATCACGTCGCCGGCGACGAGCGCCGCCGGCAGCTCGAGGAGGCCCTGGACTCGCTGAACGAGCGCACCCGGCGTGTGATCGAGGCCCGGTTCGGCCTCGGCGACCGTGATCCGGCCACCCTGGAGCAGGTCGGCACCGAGATCGGTGTCACCCGCGAGCGTGTCCGCCAGATCGAGACCCGCGCCCTGCGCGAGCTCGAGGTCAAGAACCCGGCGCTCAAAGACTTCCTTCACGGAGCCGAATAGCCGTGCCGCCGCGCGCGGATCGAGGCGCGGTTCCGACATCGGCTGCACAATAGGTGGACGTGCATTCCCTGCAGTCCTTCTGGGACGCCTTCTCGGCGTTTTCGGAGCACATCGCCGATGTGGGCCTCGGCGCGCTGGCGATCGCACTGTCGC
>DATLLN010000320.1:0-19231 GCA_035537835.1 Gaiellales bacterium | reverse complement strand
ATACGGCAATGGTGAGATCGCACATGAGTTCGACGACCAAGGGGGTCATGATGAAACGAACTCTGGTTTCCGCGATCATCGCCTCGCTGCTGGTGTTCGTGTCAGCGGGTGCCGCCGCCACCTACGGCGTGCACTACGCGCGGTCTCACGGGTCTGCCTGCCCGTCCGGCGCAGCCGCCAGCACGACCCCGGACGTCGCTCCGGCGCACGTCCGCGCTGGCTCACGCCGCTCGACCGCCGACACGGCGAAGCACCATCAGGCGACCCGGCGAGACCACCCGCTGGTGACGGTTCGCAGCACCGCCGCCACCGGGCGGACGACCACGACCGTACATACGCCGGACGGCACCGGCGGCGTCACCCAGACGCCCGCCGGAGGGACTGCCGGAACCGGTGTCGCGGTTGGCGTCGCGGGGACCAGTGTGAACGTCGGAACCGGCGGTCGGGGAACGACCGTCGACGTGCAGGTCGGTGTCGATCCACCCGTTCTCCGGGACATCCTCCACCTCCCGGACAGACTCCTCGGGGGCATCGCGCCGTAGCACCGCCACCACGGGGCGGGGGCCCGGGCCGGTACTCGACCGGGCCCCCACCCAGCTTTGCCATGCCAACGAACGGGGTGAGAGATGTCGGTGAGTCGTGAGCGGCGTCGCGCGTGGCGCGACCGCCCAGGGATCTGCGAGCGAATCCTGGTTGTCGACGGCGACGGGGAGATGGCCGATGCGACCGGGCTCGCACTGCTCTCCAACGGATATGAGGTCGGCATCGCGACGAGTGCCCGCCGGGCGCGCGCCTTGCTCGACGAGGAGCAGTTCGAGCTCGTCCTGTGCGAGGTGCGGCTGCCCGGCGAGTGTGGGCTCGGCCTCGTCCAGGAGCTGCACCGCACCCGCCCGGACGTCGCCGTGGTCGTCACCACGGAGGTCGACGACGTCGCGGTCGCCGAGGAGGCGCTGGACGCCGGCGCGCTGGACTACGTCGTCAAGCCGTCGCGTCCGACCGACCTGCTCGTGACCATCGCCTGTGCGCTGCGCCGCCGCCACGAGCTGCTCCGATCGTCCGTCGCGATGGAGCGCGCGTCCTCGGAGATCGACCGCCAGGGCAGGCTGCTCGAGGCCGCTCAGCTGGACGCCGTGGAGCGGCTGGCCCGGGCGGTGGAGCTGCGGGACGACCACCTGCGGGGACACCACGGCCGGGTCGCCCACACGACCGGGCAGCTTGCGCGGACGATCGGCATGCCCGATGCGCAGAGCGACCTGATCGCCGCGGCCGGCCTGCTGCACGACGTCGGCAAGATCGGCATCCCCGACCGCATCCTGGCCAAACCGGGGCCGCTGACCGAGACCGAGCGCGGGATCGTTCAGTGCCACACGACGATCGGCCATGCGCTGCTCGCCGGCTCCTGTCACCCGGTGCTGAAGATGGCCGCAGAGATCGCGCTGCATCATCACGAGCGGCTCGACGGCAGCGGCTACCCGCACGGGCTGCGCGGGACGGCGATTCCGCTCGAGTCGCGGATGGTGGCGATCGCCGACGCGTTCGATGCCATGACCAGCGAGCGCCCGTACCGCGCTGCGCGCTCGGCGGACGAGGCGCTGGCCGTGATCCGCGCGTCCGCCGGCGAGCTGTTCGACGCCGAGCTCGTCGACGCGTTCGCCTCGGTGGCCGTGTGCGGGTCAGACGTGCGACAGCGCGACGTCCAGGGGACGTGGGACGCGATCCAGCTCGAGCGCCTGCACCAGCAGCCGGGCGTATCGCACCTTGCGGCTGCCGCCGCTGCCCATGAACCTGCGGAGCTGCTCGTCCAGCGGCCGGCCCCTCCACGCAGGCTGTTTCTGCAGCGTGCGGAACGGCCCCAGGTCGCCCTGGACGGCTAGCACCTGCTCGACCTGCCCGGGCCCGAGCGCCCGGATCAGCTCGTCCTCGAGATCGGCCTCGCAGACGCCGAAGCCCAGCTGCTCCATCCCCTCGCGGGTCAGGTCGGCGCCGAGGCCGGCGCGCTCCAGGCCGAGCCGGCAGTCGCGCTCCTCGCCGGCGTCGCATATCCCGGCGAGCCGGATGCCCAGGCCGTCGGGCCCGTACCGGCTCAGGTAGCGACCGATCGCCTGGGCGCCGCCGATCGGCACCACGGCAACGCCCTCGGCCGCCAGGTCGCGGCAGCGGCGCTGGGCCACGGCCTCCACGGCCCGCTGGTCGCTGACTCCCTCGACGAGGATCACGGCGCGCTGGCGCATGGCCGTATCATTTCCCCGATGGCCGAAACCGCGAGAGTCGACGTGGAGGCGGCGGGACGGACGATCTCGGTGTCCAACCCGCAGAAGGTGTTCTTCCCCGAGCGGGGCGAGACCAAGATCGACCTGATCCGCTACTTCCTGGCGGTCGAGGAGCCGGCCATGCGCGCGCTCGGCGGGCGGCCCGTGCTGCTGGAGCGCTACCCGGACGGCGCCGGGGGATCGTCCTTCTTCCAGAAGCGCGTGCCCAAGAACGCTCCCGACTGGCTGGAGACGACCACGGTGCAGACGCCCAACGGCACGCCGTCGCAGGCCCTGGTCGCGGCGGACGTCGCCCACCTGGTCTGGGCGATCAACTTCGGGACGATCGGGATGCACGTGTGGCCCTACCACGCCGACGACCCCGATCACGCGGACGAGCTGCGGCTGGACATCGACCCGTCGCCCGGCGTGACGTTCGCGATGGTGCAGGAGGCGGCGTCGGAGGTGCGGCGGCTGCTCGACGAGTTCGGCATCGAGGGCGGCCCCAAGACCACGGGGCGAAACGGCATCCACGTCTACGTGCGGCTGGTGCCGGATCACGATTCGTATGCCGTCCGGGCCGCCGCGGTCGCCGTCGCCCGGGAGCTCGAGCGGCGCCGGCCGGATCTGATCACGGCGGCGTGGTGGAAGGAGGAGCGCGGCACCCGGGTCTTCATCGACTTCAACCAGAACGCGCCGCACAAGACCGTGCTCGGGACGTGGACGGTGCGGCCCCGGCCCGGCGCGCAGGTCTCGACGCCGTTTCGGTGGGACGAGCTCGAGGCGATCGTGCCCGACGAGCTGACCATCGCGACGGTGCCCGAGCGGGTGGCGGCCGGCGGAGATCCGTGGGAGCCGCTGAGCGCCGCGCCGCAGCATCTGGAACCGCTGCTCGAGCTGCACGAGCGGGATATGGCCGCCGGGCTGATGGACGCGCCGTGGCCGCCGGTCTACCCGAAGATGCCGAACGAGCCGCCCCGTGTTGCGCCCAGCCGTGCACGCAACCCCGCCGACTGATCCCTAGTCCCGCGCTCCGTACTCGACGCGGGGGAAGGGCCAGTCGCGCTCGAGCCACTCCGACACCGCGTGGTACAGCGGGGCATCGAGGTCGGCCCGGGCCTCGGTCACCCAGGAGCTGACGTTGGCCGCGCTTGGGTCGCCGGCGAGCGGATAGATGTAGACGCAGCCGACGACGTCGTCGTCCGGATCGAGCACGGTGTAGGTGAACCCGCGGCGCGCCTGGAAGTCCTTGTCATGCCGGATCAGGTCGGCCATGTTCTGGTCGAGCGTCATCTCGTGCGGCCAGTTGCCCTGCTGGAACCCCGGAGTGCGATGGATGTGCTCCATCGACCCGGACCACGCGGCGTGGTCGCGGGCGTTGTGCTCACCCGTCAGCGGCTCCAGCCGGAACCCCGGGCCGTCGAGCGCGACCGGCGGCTCGAAATCGTCCGGGACGAAGGACGGTTCGGTCATGGCGGCACCTTACCGGTGCGTAGACTCGTGTCCGATGACGGTCGCGCTAGGACTGTTCGCCGCCGTCGGGTGGGCGTTTGTGACGCTCCGGCTGGCGAGCGTCAGCCGCGGCCTCGACCCGGCGGTGGGGATGCTCGTGCTGCTCGCCTCCAGCCTGGTGCTGACGGCGCCGCTGGGGCTCGCGCTGGACGGCCTGCCGCCGGCGGATGGCCGGGGGCTCGGCGCCGCGGCCGTCGCGGGACTGCTCGAGATGACCGGCTTCCTCTGCTACCTGAAGGCGGTGCAACGCGGCTCGATGGCGGTGATCGCGCCGCTGATCGGGCTGGAGGGGGGCGTCGCCGCGGTGATCGCGGTGATCGGCGGCGAGGCGGTCAGCGCGACGCTGGCCGTCGGCATCGTGATGGCCGCGCTGGGGGCGTCGCTGGCCTGCGCGGCACCCGGTGAGCGCACCGCGGCGGGCGCCGGGTGGGCGCTGCTCGCCGGCCTGCAGTTCGGCGTCATGCTCACGCTGTTCGGCGCCACGGACGAGCTCGGTGCGTTCAACTCCGTCACCGTCGCCCGGCTGACCGCGGTCGCCGTGCTGCTGCCGGTGCTCGCCATCCGTGGTTGGCGGCCGACCCCGCGGCCGGTGCTGCGCCGGATCGCCGAGTGCGGGCTGGTCGACGCGATCTCGTTCGGTGCGTTTGCAGCTGCGGCGACACGCGGTCCCGTCAGTGTCGCCTCGGTCTGCGCCGCGCAGTTCTCGACGGTCGCCGTGATCGTCGCGATCGTCGTGCTCCGCGAGCGCCCGGCGCCCGTGCAGCTGGTCGGCATCGGGATGACCCTGGTCGGGACGACCGTCCTGGCTTCGGTGTGAGAGTCGGGCTACCTGCCGACGAACACGATCTCGAACCGCAGGATCCGGGCGTTCAGGCTGACGCCGCTGCCTGCAGCACCTCGACGTGCACCGTCTGACCGGCCGCCAGCTGCTCGATCCCGCTGACGTTCTGCGAGGTGAACGCGGGTGACGGCAGCGCCGGACCGGCGACCGACGCGAAGGCGCCGCCCGGCCCGATGATCGACGTCCGCCGATATCCGGTGCCGCTGGCATCCCGGTCGACCACGGCCGACGAATGTCCTGCGAGTTGAGCGACTCGTCGATGATCTGCCCGCTCCCGATGGTGGCCGCGGCGTACGCGGTTCCCCCGAGGGCAACGAACAATGCGATGAGGGCGACGATCATCGCCGCGGACGGTCGCGGAACGCGGAATCTGGTGACGATTCTCCGTTGTGGACACCGAAGGCCACCACTGCATCGGTGCCCGGCGTAGACTCGTCCAGCCCCGGGAGGGGGTTCCCGTGTCACCCGAAATCATCCAGCGCAGCACCGAGCCCGGCGTCCGGCGACTCCTCAGCGAGCGGATCGATGCGCACAACCTGGAGACCACCGGGATCCGGGATTGGCACCCGCTGACGTTCGTCGTCCGCGACGCGAGCGGAGAGCTGGCGGGCGGCGTGGACGGCTGGGAGTGGGGCGGAACCTGCTTCGTGAACTCGCTGTGGGTGCGCGACGACCGTCGCGGCGCCGGGCTCGGCACGGCGTTGATGGACGCCATGGAGGCCGATGCACGCCGCCTCGGCTGCACCCAGATGGTGCTCGAGACGCACAGCTTCCAGGCACCCGCGTTCTACGAGCGTCGCGGGTTCGTCCGGGCGGGCGAGGTCGCCGGCTACCCGCGCGGGGCAGCGTTCATCCTGATGGCGAAGCCGCTCGGCGGCTAGTCGGGTCGCCGGCTGGCGGCCGGTGCATCCTTGAGATCCGGCTCCGCGCCCTCGGGCAGCTCGGGTCCGCCGTCGGTGGTCGCGTCTGCGGCGTCGCCGCCCTCCGGGTCGATGCCGCCGTCGGTGGCCGGATCGGCGGAGCCGGTCGTCTCACCCAGGACGTCGCTGCCCAGCTGCGGGTCGTCCGCGAGCTGCTCGGGCGACGCGTCGGAACCGCCCAGCTCCGCCGGGACGATCCCCTCGGCCGCGGTCTCGGCCCAGGGGCCCTTCTCGCGCACCTCGGCGTCGTCCGGCGTCGTGCCGCCGCGCTGCTCGCTCGGCTTGACCCGCTGCTCGTCGTTCTCGGTCATGTGTCGGCGGTACCCCGCTCGGCCGCCGCTCAACCGTCGGTGCCCTTCCGCTTGCCGGACGGCGGCACCTTGCGGAACGCGCGCTCGAGCTGGTCGGCCACGAAGTCCTCGACCCGCCGCTCGAAATCCTTGGCCGCGCGGTCGATCCGCTTGTCGGGGGCCTGGTCGCCTTGCTCGAGGGTCTCCAGAGGTGACGCGGCCGTCCGCCGCAGCGGCGGGAACTCCTTCGCCAGGCCGGGCGCCACCAGCTGGTAGACCGGCTCCGGGCCGTCCATGTCGGGCAGACTGGCCGAGCCCAGCTCGATTGCCTCGGCCCGCGAGATCCCCCGGGTCGTCTCGGTCATCAGCACCTGTCCGCCGTGTCCCGCGGCGCACAGCCGCGCGGCGCGCACGACGTCGATGCCGGTGTAGCCGCCGTCCGAGGTACGGTGCGGCTCGCCGGTGTGCAGCGCCATCCGCACCCGAACCTTGGTGCCGTCGGGCCACTGCTCGAGCGCGTGGCCGCGCTGCGCCGCAATGGCGGCGGCCACGCCGGCCGGCGCCGAGCGGAAGGCGGCGAACATCGCGTCGCCCTGGCAGTCGACGACGACGCCGTTGCCCGCGGCGATCGCCTCGCGCAGCAACCGGCGCTGGCGGTCGAGCACGTGCGGCCAGCCGTCGCCCAGGCGCTTGAGCAGCGCGGTCGACCCCTCGATGTCCGAGAACAGCAGCGTCACGGTGCCTTCGGGGAGCTCGGGCGGCTGGTGGTCCGGGTGGGCGCTCATCGCTGGCTGCACCGTAGCGCGGTCGCCGACCGGGTGAGGTGGATGAGCGTTTCCCGCTCGCGAGGTGCTGCACGCGCTGGCGTAGGCCCGCTCGATAGCATCCGCGTCGTGGAAGACGACCGCGTCGAGCGCTACGCCGCGCTCCTGCTCGACACGTGCCTCGGTGTGCAGCCGGGCTGGCAGGTGATCGTCTGGGGCATGCCGTGGGCCAGGCCGCTGCTGGAGGCGGTGACCCGGGGGATCGGCAGCCGCGGCGCCTACCCGCTGCTGCGCCTGACCTTCGGCGGCGGCCTCGTCTACCACCGCGACTGGCTGCGCCACGCGCCGGATGACCGGATCGCCGTGCCGGCGCCGATCGACGTCCACGCCCTTGAGACGTGTGACGCGCTACTCGCCGTGTCCGCACCCGAGAACACGATGGACGGCGCCGATCTCGCGCCCGAGCGCACCGCCGCGGTGCAGGCCGCCTACCGCGATGCCACGCATCGTGTGAACTCGAACGTCATCCCGTGGGTGATGTGCTGGTTCCCGACGCCGGCGCTGGCCCAGGACGCGGGGATGGCGGTCCGCCAGTTCGAGGACTTCCTGTACGGCGCGTGCCTGCTCGACTGGTCGTCGGAGCACCGGCGGCTGGGGCGCTACGCGGCGCTGTTCGACCAGGCCGAGCAGGTGCGGATCGTCGGCGAGGGCACCGATCTCACGCTCTCGCTGGCCGGACGGCGGATGGAGGTCGATGCCGGCACCGGCAACATGCCCGGCGGCGAGTTCTTCGGCTGCCCGGTCGAGGCTTCGGCCGAGGGGACGATCGCGTTCACCGAGTTCCCGGCCGTCTGGCAGGGCCGTGACGTACGGGGAGTCAGATTGCGGTTCGAGGAGGGCAAGGTGGTCGATGCCTCCGCAGACACCGAGGAGGAGTTCCTGCTCGCAACGCTCGACACCGACGAGGGGAGCCGCCGGATCGGCGAGCTCGGCGTCGGCTGCAACCCGGGCATCACCCGGTACATGCGCAACGTGTACTTCGACGAGAAGATCGACGGCACCGTGCACATCGCCCTCGGGTTCGGGTTCGCCGACATCGGTGGGGCGAACGAGTCGGCCGTCCACTGGGATATCGTCAAGGACCTGCGGCGCGGCGGCCGGATCGAGCTGGACGGACGGGTCGTCCAGGAGAACGGGATCTGGGTCGTGTGAGGTGTCGCCGGCCGTTCGCGGCCGGATAATGGCGGCATGCTCCACGTGATCACGCGGCTCGCGGTCGCGGCTGCGATCGCGCTCGCCGTCGTCGGCTGTACGACCGACGCGACGGGCGCCGGCTCGTCACAGGCCGGCGCGCGCCCCGTCGGCTCGTTGTCGCCGCCGGCGACCGCGCCGCCGAAGCACCACAAGCACCATCGCGCACCCGCGTTCCACGCCGGGCCCGGCTGGACGGTGCGCCGGGCACGTTCCGTGCTTCCCCACCTGCGCGTCCATGCGGCAGGGTCGATGCGGGGCTACGACCGCGACCGGTTCGGGCCGGCCTGGGAGGACGTCGACGGCGACGGCTGCGACACGCGCAACGACATCCTCAATCGCGATCTGACCGCCAGGACGTGGGACGACGCTGCACACTGCGAGATGCGGCGCGGTGTGCTCCGCGATCCCTACACGGGCAGGCTGATCCACTTCCGGCGCGGCGTTGAGACCTCGCTGGCCGTCCAGATCGACCACGTGGTCGCGCTGGCAGACGCCTGGCGTACGGGCGCTGCCCGGTGGCGGGCCGGCCGCCGCCTGGCCTACGCCAACGACCCGCGGGTGCTGATCGCGGTCGACGGAAGGGCGAACGAGCAGAAGTCGGACGACGACGCCTCGCAGTGGCTGCCGCCGAACCGTCGGTTCCGCTGCCAGTACGTCGCCGACCAGGTGATGATCAAGGCCACCTACCGGCTGTGGGTGACGCCGGCCGAGCGCGCCGCGATGGCGGGCGTGCTCCGCGGCTGCTAGCAGCTGGTGGCACACCCCGTACCTACTCCGGCGACCGGCCGAGCACCACGCCGGCGCTGCTGGTGCCGGCCAGGAAGTTCGTCACCGCGGCGAACGCCGCGACCGCCAGCAGGTAGGGCGACTCCGCCGCCGCGATCGCCCCGTACACCACGAGTGCGATCGCCCCGCAGAGCGCGCCGATGCCGAAGCTCGTGCCGATGTACGGGGAGCCGCGCCCGGGCTGATCCGGCCACCGCCGCGCGATGACGTAGCCGAGGATCGCCCCGGGCAGGCCGGTCGCGCCGATCAGGTACGCGGCGAAGAAGAGGTCCTCCATCGCTACGCGAGCACGTCGAGTACTCGCTCGGGCTGCCCGAATGGCGCCACCAGGTAGGCGCCGGCGGCCAGCTCGCGCGATTCGGCCAGCAGCTCGCGGGCGATGGCGACGCCCTCGGAGGCGGCCCGTGCGTCGGCGCCCGCCAGCCGGGCGAGCACCGGCTCCGGCACCGAGATGCCCGGCACCTCGTGGTGCAGCCGCAGCGCCAGCGCGTGGCTGGTCACCGGCCACAGGCCGACCAGCACGGGGATCGGCGATGCGCCGCCGAGGTCGGCGAGCAGCCGCTCCAGCGGCGCCAGGTCGAACAGCACCTGTGTCATCGCAAAGCCGGCGCCGGCGGCGACCTTGCGGTGGAACCGCTCCAGCTCGACGTCCGGGTCGTCGGCGGTCGGGTTCACGGCCACGCCGACCAGGAAGTCGGTCGGCGCGTCGAGCACCTTGCCGGCGCGGTCGGTGCCCGCGTTCAT
Organism: Gaiellales bacterium; assembly: GCA_035537835.1. GTDB lineage: Bacteria > Actinomycetota > Thermoleophilia > Gaiellales > JAICJC01 > DATLLN01. Next base: position 9,871 of record DATLLN010000320.1, on the reverse strand, counting down.
CGCGGCGATCATCTCGACCAGCCCGATCGCGTCCAGCTGGTAGGCGGCGTCCGAGCCGCCGTGGTCGCCCGGCGGCGGGTAGTCGCCGGTTACGGCGAGGATGTTGCGGATGCCCGCGGCGTGCGCGCCCAGCAACTGCGACTCCAGCCCGCGGGCGGTCGTGTCGCGCGGCGTCAGGTGGGGGATGGTCTCGACGTCGGCCCGGCCCTGGACGAGGGCGGCGGTCATCAGCGAGCTCATCCGTGCGCGCGCCATCGGGTTGTCGTTGATGTCGAAGAACCCGACGCTGCGGGTGCCGCTGATCTCCTCCACCAGCTCGTACAGCCGCTGCAGATTCGAGCCCTTGGGCGGGTCGAGCTCGACGGAGATCACCCACTTCCCGGCAGCGAGGTGTTGCGCGAGGAGGCTCGACGCCGCGTGGGCGGGTGCCGGCCGCGGCCGGGCGGTCTCGCGTCCGCGGAAGGCGTAGCGGGCGGGCCGGTGCTCGTCGACCGCCCTGCGGATGGCCGCGATGTGGTGCGGCTGGCTGCCGCAGCAGCCGCCGATCAGGCGGGCGCCGAGCTCCAGCGCCTGGGCGGCGAACTCGCCGACATAGGCGTCGGATGCGTCGGGATAGAGCACGCGGCCGTCCCGGTACATGGGCAGGCCGATGTTCGGCTGGACGGTCAGCGGCGTTGCCGCCGAGCGCTGCATCTCGCGCAGGCCGGCCAGCGCCGACTGCGGGCCGAGGCTGCAGTTGATGCCCACGGCGGCGACGCCGAGGCTGGCGAGGGCGGCCGCGACCTCGTCGCCCCGCGCCCCGGTCACCGTCTCGCCCTCCTCCTGGACCGTGATCTGCGCGACGATTGGCAGGTGGCACTGCGCCCGCACGGCGGCGACGGCCGCGGTCAGCTCCTCGAGCGAGGTGAACGTCTCCAGCACGATCAGGTCGGCGCCGCGGCCCTGGAGCACCGCCGCCTGCTCGGCGTACAGGGATGCGCCGCGCGGCGTCTCGCCGCCGATCACCTCGACCGAGGTGCCCAGCGGGCCGACCGAGCCGGCGATCAGCACGTCGCGGCCGGCGATCTCGCGGGCCTCGCGGGCGATCTTCGCGCCGGCCTCGTTGAGCTCCTCGACGCGGTCCTCGAGGCGGTGGGAGCCGAGCTTGACCGCGTTCGCGCCGTAGGTGTTCGTCTGGATCACGTCGGCGCCGGCGCGGATGAACTCCACGTGCGCCGCCAGCACCACCTCGCGCGCCTCGAGGTTGGCCTCTTCGGGAAACCGCAGCCGTGGCAGCCGGGACGCCAGCAGCGAGCCCATGCCGCCGTCGCCCACCAGGACTTCCCGGAGGAGGCGGTCGCTGGCGCGGGACGAGGTCATCCCCGGAGTGTCGCGCACGGGACGGCGCGCGCGGAGGTGATAGAACCCGGCGGATGGCCGACGACGAGCGCATCCTGGCCGCGATCCGCGGTGCCGACCGCTTCCTGAACGGCTGGCATGGCCGCCAGACGATGCGCGAGCGGCTGCTCGAGATCGCCGAGGCGACGGCCGACGACGAGCGGCCGGACGGCTACGGCGCCGGCGAGCGGATCGAGCGCCTGGAGGCGCGGATCGCCGGGATCGTGGGCGCTGAGGCGGCCGTCTTCATGCCCAGCGGCACGATGGCGCAGCAGATCGCGATGCGGATCTGGAGCGATCGGCGCGGCTGCCGCACGGTCGCGTTCCATCCCACCTGCCATCTCGAGATCCACGAGCAGAAGGGCTACCAGCTACTCCACGGCCTGCACGGGTGGCTGGTCGGCGACCCGAACGCGGTGATCACGCTGGCCGACCTCGAGGGGATCGCCGAACCGGTGGCGGCGCTGCTGCTCGAGCTCCCGCAGCGTGAGATCGGCGGCCGGCTGCCGGAGTGGGACGACCTGGTCGCCCAGACCGGCTGGGCGCGGGAGCGGGAGATCGCGCTCCACCTCGACGGCGCGCGGCTGTGGGAAGTCGGCCCGTTCTACGGCCGCGATCACGCCGAGATCGCCGGGCTGTTCGACAGCGTCTACGTGTCGTTCTACAAGGATCTGAACGCCCTCGCCGGGGCGGCGCTGGCCGGGGACGCGGAGCTCATCCGCGAGGCCCGCGTCTGGCAGCGCAGGCACGGCGGCAGCCTGGTCACGCTGCACCCGTTCGTGGTCTCGGCCGAGCTATCGCTCGACCAGCGGCTGGAGCGGATCCCGGCCTACGTCGACCACGCCCGCGCGCTGGCCGCGGCGCTCGGCCCCGTGGACGGAGTCGAGGTGGTGCCCGACCCGCCGCAGACGCCGATGTTCCACCTGCTGCTGCACGGCGACCTCGAGCGGCTGGCGGACGCCGCGCTGGCGCTGGCCGAGGAGCGCGGGGTGTTCCTCTTCGGCGATCCCAGCACGACCACCTCGCCGTCGGTGCAGCTGGTCGAGGTGATGGTCGGCGAGCCGACCCTGCGGCTCGAGCCGGACGAGGCGGCGTCGCTGCTGGGTGAGGTCGTCGAGCGGGCGAGCGCCTAGCCGCTCTCGGCTGCGCGACCGAACCGCTCCTCGATGCGCCCCACCTTCCAGACCAGCAGCGAGATGATCCAGGTGACGACGAAGGCCGCCACGATCGTGTAACCGAGCCGGCCGAAGTCGATGCCGTTCAGCCAGCTCCAGAAGCCGCCGCTCAGCTCGAGCTTCGCCGACAGCACCTGCAGCAGCTCGATCGAGCCGATGACCAGCGCCACCGTCACCGAGAGGCTGGTGACGGTGATGTTGTAGTAGATCTTGCGGATCGGGTTGGAGAACGCCCAGCCGTACGCCTGGCTCATGAACGCGCCGTCGATGGTGTCCATCAGCGACATGCCGGCCGCGAACAGGATCGGCAGCGAGAGCACGGCCGCGAACGAGACGTGATCCGTTGCCACTCCAGCCGACAGGGCCAGCAGCCCGACCTCGGTGGCCGTGTCGAACCCCAGGCCGAACAGCACCCCCAGAGGGTACATCTTCCAGCTGGCATCGATCCGCGCGGCCAGCCGGCCGAGGTACAGGCGGTTCATCAGGCCGCGATCCTGCAGCCGGCGATCGAGCTGCTCGGCGTCGTACGTGCCGCGGCGCATGCTCAGGAAGATCCGCACGATGTCGACCAGCACCAGCAGGTTGATGATGCCGATCGCCCACAGGAACGTCCCGGAAACGGTCGCTCCGACGGTGCCGCCGTAGTCCTGGAATGCGGGAATCTGGGAGTCGACCGTCGCCGCCGCGATCGCCAGCCCGGCGGCCAGCGAGAACACGATCGTCGAGTGGCCGAGCGAGAAGAAGAACCCGACGCCCATCGGACGCTGACCGTCCTGGAGCAGCTTCCTGGTGGTGTTGTCGATCGCGGCGATGTGATCGGCGTCGAAGGCGTGGCGCAGCCCGAAGGTGTACGCGAGCGTGCCCAGCCCGGCCATCGCGGGGTTGCCGTGCGCGAAGACCAGGAACAGCCCCCAGCCGGCCGCGTGCAGCGCCGCGATCGCAGCGGCGAACATGGCCAGCCGCATCCATTCCGCCGGCGACACTGCCGCCGTCCAGCGACCGCCGACCGTCATGCGGCATCGCGCTCCTGGCACGCCCGACAGAGCCCGAGGATCGGGAAGTGGGTGAACCGCGCGCGGTAGCCGAAGCGCTGGAGGATCTCCCGGCGCACCGGCTCGATCTCGTCGCCCGTCACCTCGAGCACTGCCCCGCACCGCTCGCACGCCAGGTACTCGCGGTCGCCGCCGGCCGCGATCGCATAGCGGCCGGGGCCGTGGCCGCAGTGGACGTGGCGGACGAGCCCGACCGCCTCGAGCGTCTCGAGGTTGCGGTAGACGACCGACGTGTCGAGCGGCGTCGACTCCGTCGTCAGACGCGCCGTCAGCTCGTCGACCGTGACCAGCGTGCCGGCGGAGAGCAGCCCCTGGAGGACGATCCGCCGCGGCGCCGACACCCGGTGGCCGCTGCGGCGGAGGATCCCGAACGCGTCGTCGAGCGTGGTGAATGCCGGTGCGGGCGTTCCGGGAGCCTGCGCCATGCCCGGAACGTTCCACAGCTGCAGTGCGCTCGCAACAGCATGGTGCTCGTGATTACCTGCCGGGCGGCCCTACGGTAGGACCACCCACAGCCGCGGCGCCAGCTCAACCAGCAGATCCGGGTCGAGCTCGGCAACGGTGGTCGCGCCGTGCCGCTCCATCGCCATCGCCAGCTCGCGCCACGCCAGGGCGACCGAGGCGACGCGCGCCGTCGGCCCCCAGCCGGTCGCCGCCTTCAGCTCGTCCGCCCGGGAGCGGGCGTCGTCCAGCGTCAGGTCGCCGAACGGGCGGTTCGCGCCGCGGATGAACACCTGCCGCTTGACGATCTCGGCGGCGGTCGCGGTCATCAGCCTGCCGCCGTCCGGTGAGCGGCGACGGCCGCCTGTCCGTACGAGATCCCGCCGTCGTTGATCGGCAGCCGCTCCGGCGTGACGACGCGCAGGCCGGCGTGCGCGAGTCCGATCGCCACCGACTCGATCAGCCGCCGGTTCTGGAACACGCCGCCCGCCAGCACCACGCGGTCGAGATCCTGCGCGGCGGCCACCCGCGCGCAGGCCTCGACAGTCGCCCGGGCGATCGCGTTGTGGAACCGCCCGGACACCGCCGGGACGCCGACGCCGGCCGCGAGGTCGGCAGAGGCCGCGAGGATCGTCTCGCGCGGGTCGATCACCAGGCCATGCGGCCCTGATTCGAGGTCGACCGGAAAGGCGGTGCGCTCGGCGGGATCCGCCATCGCCTCGAGCTCGATCGCCGCCTGGCCCTCGTACGTCACCTCGGCCCGCACCCCGCACATCGCGGCCACCCCATCGAACAGTCTGCCCATGCTGGTGGTCTGCAGGGACCCGAGATCGGAACCGCTGAGCCCGCGCACCTGCTCCCATGTCCGTCCGTCGACGACCGACGCCAGGGCGGGTGGCGGTTCGTGCTCACCCGCCGCGTCGAGCCACGCGCATGCCATCCGCCACGGCTGGCGCACGGCCTGAGCGCCGCCCGGCATGCGCACCGCCAGCAGGTGGCCGGCTCGCCGGTAGCCGGCGCAGTCGCCGACCAGCAGCTCGCCGCCCCAGATCGTCCCGTCGTCCCCGTATCCCGTGCCGTCGAAGATCGCCCCGACGGCCTCGCCGAGCTCGTCGTGCTCGGCCAGCGCGGCGGCCAGGTGGGCGTGGTGGTGCTGCACCCCGATCGTCTCCACGCCGTCGCGCTCGAGCGCGTACTTCGTGGACAGGTACTCGGGGTGGAGGTCGTGCGCGACCAGCTCGGGCGTGACGGCGAACAGGTGCTGGAAGTGCTCGATGCCGTCGATGAACGACCGCAGCGTCTCGTAGTTCTCGAGGTCGCCGACATGATGGCCGATCCAGGCGCGGTCGTCCTTCGCGAGGCAGAAGGTGTTCTTCTGCTCGGCGCCGCAGGCCAGGATCGGCCGCGGCGCGCCGCCGGGCAGCCGGACGGACGCGGGCACGAATCCACGGGAGCGGCGGAGCATCAGCGGCCGGTCGCGGTCGGCGTCGACGATGCGCACCACCGAGTCGTCCGTGCGCGTGTGGATCGGCCGGTCGTGCACGAGCAGCAGGTCGGCGATGCCCGCGAGCCGGCGCAGCGCGTCCTCGTCCCGGTAGCAGATCGGCTCGTCCGAGACGTTGCCGCTGGTCATCACCAGCGGTGCTTCGGCATCGGCGGCGAGCAGGTGGTGCAGCGGCGAGTAGGGGAGCATCACCCCCAGCTCGGCGGCGCCCGGAGCGACGGCGGGGGCGACCGCGGCCGAGGGCAGACGGGGCGCGAGTACGATCGGCCGCTCCGGCCGCTCGAGCATCTCGCGCTCGTGGGCGCCGAGCAGCACCAGGTCTGCCGCAGCCTCGGCGGAGGCCACCATCAGCGCGAACGGCTTGTCCTCCCGGTGCTTACGCGACCGCAGCTCGGCCACCGCGCCGAGATCGTTCGCGAGGCACGCCAGGTGGTACCCGCCGACGCCCTTGACGGCGACGATCCGGCCGGCCAGCAGCGCCTCGACCGCGGCGGCCAGCGGGCCACCGCCCGGTCGCTCGGGGGAGCCGTCCGCCCGCAGCAGCGTCAGCGACGGCCCGCAGTCGGGGCAGGCGTTGGGCTGTGCATGGAACCGGCGGTCCTCGGGATCGTCGTACTCCGCCTGGCAGCGGGCGCACATCCGGAACCCGGCCATGGTCGTCGACGGCCGGTCATAGGGCACGCGGCGGACGATCGTGAACCTCGGGCCGCAGTTGGTGCAGTTGATGAACGGGTAGCGGTGGCGGCGGTCGTCCGGGTCGAGCAGCTCGCGCAGGCAGTCGCCGCAGGTCGCCGTGTCCGGCGTGACCGCGGCCCCGGCCACGCCGCCGGACGGGCTCTCGACGATCTGGAACCCGGTGTGGCCGATCGGCTCGCGCTCCTCGCCCAGCACGCGGTCGATCACGGCCAGCGGCGGCGCCTCGTCCCGCAGGCGCACGACGAACCGGTCGACCAGCGCGTCGTCGCCCTCGACCTCGATCAGCACGCCCCGCGAGTCGTTGAGCACGAAGCCGGCAAGGCCGAGCTCGCCCGCGAGCCGGTAGACATAGGGGCGGAACCCCACGCCCTGCACCGTGCCTTCGACGCGCAGCCGGGTGCGACGCTCGACGGTCACGCTCATCGGGCCGCGGGTGGGTCGTCGACGAGATTGCGCAGCGCGTGGTACGCGGAGGCCTGCGCCTCCTGGATTCGCGGGATGTGCTCGGACCGGCTGATCACGACGTGGTCGGCCAGACCCTCGCCGGCGACTCGGCCGCCGTCGTATCCGACCAGCGCGATCGTCCCCATCCCGCGCCGGCGCGCCTCGGCCAGCGCCTGGATCACGTTCGCCGACCCGCCGGACGTCGAGATCGCCAACAGCATGTCGTCGGCGTACCCGTGCGCGATCACCTGCCGCGAGAACATCGCCTCGGCGCCGATGTCGTTCGCGATCGCGGTGAGAATGGCGGGGTCCTCGGTCAGGTCGATCGCGGGCCAGCGGGTCGCGGCGCCCGGGGGGTTGCGGAAGTCCGCGACGACGTCCATCGCGTCGGTCGCCGAACCGCCGTTGCCGAAGGCGAGCAGCCGGCCTCCGCGGTGGAACCGCTCCCGCAGGTCGGTCGCCGCGGCCACCAGCACGTCCCGGTTCTCGGTCAGCGTCTGGCGGCGCAGGTCGGCGACCTCATCGGCCTTCATCAGCACCGATCGCCGGACGTCGTCGACGACGCGCTCGAGGTCGTCCTCCTGCTCGGCCAGGAACGGGTAGAGAAAGCTGGAGGCGCCCGCGCCGTGGGTCGGCCGGCGGTCGCGGCCCTCCAGCAGGCCGCGGTGCTCGAAGAAGACGTGCACCAGCTCCCACAGCACGTGGTAGAGCGTCTCGACCAGCTCCTGGCGGATCTGGGGATCGGCGGACGGCGGCTCGAACTCCCACTCGGCGCCGGCCGGCGCGAACGCGATGGTCAAGCATCCGCGGTCGCGTGCGTCGGCCAGAGCCCGGGCTGTCTCGCCGCCGTCGTCACCGACTCCGAAGCCGATCACGATGTCGTCGGGCCGGGCGGTCAGTGCCAGCTGGCCGGGCAGATCGCCTCCCTCCGCGGCCAGCCCGATGGCCGGCAGCGCCCGCTTGCCGACGATCACCGGATGGACGAACTCGACCGCGACGTGGCGGGCGTCGGAGCGCGCGGCCGGCGTGGCGCCCAGCGCCACCAGGCGGCCGCCACGCGCGAAGCGCTCGGCCATCCGGTGGCAGAGGCGCGCCAGCCGCTCCGCGTGGTCGGCGAAGAATGCGTGGTTGGCCTCGGTGCGCCGGTCGAGCAGCGCGTCGAGCGCACCCGGCGCCGCTGCTCTCATGCCAGCGCCCGCTCCGGGCGCGCCGCGGCGACCAGCCACTCGCGCCAGGCGTCGATCCCCTCGCCGGTGCGCGCCGAGACCAGCAGCCGCTGCACCCTGGGATGCACGTGGTCCAGGTGGTACAGGAACGTGTCGAGGTCGTAGTCGAGGTGCGGCAGCAGGTCGATCTTGTTGACCAGGACGAGGTCGCAGGTGCGGAACATCAGCGGGTACTTGAGGGGCTTGTCCTCGCCCTCGGTGACCGACGCGACCATCACCCGCACGTCCTCGCCGACCCGGAACTCCGCCGGGCAGACCAGGTTGCCGACGTTCTCGATCACCAGCAGGTCGATCTCGTCCAGCGGCAGCTCGTGCATCGCCGAGCGCACCATGTTGGCGTCGAGGTGGCACTCGCCGCCGAAGCCCGGATCGGTGTTCAGCTGGGTCACCGGCACGTGCAGGCTCGCCAGGCGGTCGGCGTCCATCGATCCCTGGACGTCGCCCTCCAGCACGCCGACGCGGACGCCGGGCAGGTCGCCCGCGACGCGCTCGAGCAGCGTCGTCTTGCCGGCGCCGGGGGCGCTCATGAAGTTGACGACGCGCACTCCGTGGCGGTCGAAGTCCTCGCGGTTGGCGCGGGCGATGGTGTTGTTGGCGTCGAGCGCCTCCTCGACGATCTTCACCTTGGTGCGGTGCATGCTGCCTCCTCGACCTCGATCGACTCGACCTCGAACTCGTCGCCGCCGGCGACGGACACATCGCTGGTCCCGCAGGCCGGGCACCAGAACGCCGGGATCTCGATCGCCCATTCGTGCGCGCAGCGGTCGCAGCGCAGCCGGGCGTCGATCAGCTCCTGCTCCAGCCGCGCCCCCTCGCAGACGGTGCCCTGGGCGACGAACCCGAAGTAGAACTCGAGGGTGTCGGGGACGACCTGGCGGAGCCTGCCGACCCGCAGGCTGACCACGGTCACCCGTCGGTCGCCGGCGTGCTTGACGACCGTGTTGACGATCGCCCCGCTCAGCGAGAGCTCATGCACCGACCGCCCCGGCGTCCACCTGGGTGGGCGTGGCGCGCAGCTCGGCGAGCGTGGTGTGGACGAGCTCGACCGCGCGGTCGACGGCCTCTGCGACCTGGTCGGACAGCCCGAACCCGAGCTCCTCGACCTCCACCGGCTCGCACGCGATGACGATCACCCGGCCGGGCCACGCCCCGATCGACTTGATGAACCGCAGCACCGTCTGTGGGTCCATGCCATGGGGATTGATCGTCGTGCCGTCCTCGATCGCCCCGTCCACGGACTGCTCGTCCGGCTCCATCACGTACAACGTCCCCGGGTCGCCGCCCTGGCGGCTGACGTCGAGGATGATCAGCGCGTCGTAGCCGCGCATCACCTCGTAGGCCAGGTCGAGCCCCCCGGTGCCGGCGTCCATCACGGCGACATCGCCCTGCAGCGGCCTGTCGCGGAGGCGGCGCGCCACCTCGCCGCCGAACCCATCGTCGCGCAGCCATGCGTTGCCCACACCGGCGACAAGGAACCGTTGCTCGCGGGTCATTCGACCACCTCCAGCTCGGGTGCGAAGAAGAACAGGAACCGGCTGGTCTCGCGCAGCAGCTGCTGGCCGGGGTCGCCGTCGATCGTGACGCCGAAGTGCGCCTTGCCGTCGTAGTCGGTGAAGATCCGCTCGATCGTCGCGACCCGGCCGTCCAGCATCCGCGCGTGCAGGTCGGCATCGGGAGCCGGTCGGATCCGCACGTGGTCGCCGCGGCGGTAGGTGATGCCGTCGACCGACGCCGCGTCCTCACCGGCGCTGGGGTCGGTCAGCCCGGGCGGCGCCTCGGGCGGGGACGTGGTCTGGGGATCGCGCAGCGTCACCCGGCCATGGAGGCCGGCGAGCTCGCGGGGGCCGACCGCCGCTGCGCGCTCGACCATCGCCCGAACCGCCGGGTCGGCGCGGGAGATCTCCTCGCGCTCCGCATCGCTCAGCGCCTGGACGTGCAGCAGGAGCGCCTCCTCGA
>DATLLN010000319.1:0-3221 GCA_035537835.1 Gaiellales bacterium | reverse complement strand
GCGGTCCGACGTGATCGACACCGCGCTGGAGGACCTCGACCCGCCGTGGGCCGCCGCCGTGTTCTGGCACGCCCTCGAGCACCTGCCCGCCCCGGGGGCCGCGATCCGCGAGGCTGCACGCCTGCTCACGCCGGGCGGCGTTCTCGTCGTCGCCGTGCCGAACGCGGAGAGCTTGCAGGCGCGGGCGTTCGGCGCTCGATGGTTGCACCGGGATCCGCCGCGACATCTCGGGCACCTCGGCACGACGGGCCTCGTGCGGGGCCTGGAGCGGTCGGGCTTCGCCGTCGAGCGGGTGTCGCACCTGCGCGGCGGCCAGGTCGTGATCGGCTGGCTCGACGGGCTCGTCGGAAGCCTCCCCGGCGATCGCCGCCTCTACCAGGCGCTGCGCCGCCCGGACGCCCGCGACGCGCCGCTGCACGCGCGCGACCGGCGGGCGACGCTCGCCGCCGCGGCCGTGCTCGCGCCGATCGCGCTGGCGGCTGCGGGGATCGAGGCCGCGCTGCGCCGCGGCGGGACGGTCTACGTGGAAGCCCGGCGTGTCTGAGCTGTCCGACCACCGGGTGGTGGTCGTCATGCCTGCGCGGCAGGCGGCTGCGACGCTCGCTGCGACCTTCCACGCCATCCCGCAGGAGGCGGTGGACGAGGTGATCCTCGTCGACGACTCCTCGACCGACGACACGGTCCAGCTCGCCCGGACCCTGCCGATCCACACGGTCTGGCACCCGCACCAGGTCGGCTACGGCGGCAACCAGAAGACGTGCTACCTCGAGGCGCTGCAGCGTGATGCGGACGTCGTCGTGATGTTGCACCCGGACGGCCAGTACGAGCCGGAGCTCATCCCGCGGATGATCGAGCCGATCATTCGCGGCGAGGCCGATCTGGTGCTTGGCTCCCGGCTGCTGGAGCCCGGCGCGGCCCGGGCGTCTGGCATGCCGGCGTGGAAGCTCGTCGCCAACCGCGGCCTGACCGCCATCGAGAACCGCATCCTCGGCACCCGGCTGTCGGAGGCGCACACCGGCTATCGCGCCTACTCGCGCCGGCTGTTGATGACCGTGCCGTTCCTGCGCAACGCGCACGACTTCTCCTTCGACTCCGAGCTGCTCATGCAGGCCGTGCACTTCGGGCTGACCGTCCAGGAGGTTCCGGCCCGCTGCCGGTACTTCGAGGACGCCTCCTCCGTCGGCTTTCGCGCCGGCGCCGTCTACGGCCTCAAGACGCTGTGGGCCGGCGTGCGGCTGATCCTGCACCGGCGTGGGCTGGTGCGCTCGCGCAAGTTCACCGGCGTGCCTCCAGCTGCATCGCGGTGAAGCCGTCGACGGCCGGCGCCACAGGCCGGAGCCGGTAGCGCGTCGACAGCCGGTGCAACGCCCACTCCTGCAGCGGTGCGAGCCGCTTGACCGGATCACGCAGCGGGTCCAGCTGCGGCGCCGCGTGCAGGCTGGCCAGCGTCTGCCGCGCGGGATCGTCGAGCAGGACCCGGTCGCCGGCGCGCAGCGCGTCGATCCGCCGTCGCAGACCCGGGAGCATCCGATGGGAGACGAAGCTCGTCTCCCACGGATCGCCCAGCAGCAGCCGGTCCGCCCGGCGGCTGCGGACGAGGATCTCCGTGGCGAGGTCAGGCTCGGTGAGGACGACGCTGCGCCGCTCTCCCGGCATCCAGCGTTCCAGCGCGCGCTCACCGGCCGGCGCGGCGGGATTGAGCGGCGGTGGGTGCCAGAGCCGATGCAGCGCGGCACGCAGCCCCGGCGCCCCAGGTGCGGCGTGCGCCAGCGGGGTCCGCGGAAACCGCTCGTCCACTGACGACCAGGCCACGGCGAGGACGAGCACGGCCACTCCGAGCCCTACGGCCAGGCCGGTTGTGCGCGCACGCGGATCGGCCTCGGCGCGAGTGCGGTCGATCACGCCCAGCCAGCCCGCGCCGACCAGCAGGGCGGGCAGCGCCACGTGGACGAGGATGTGGTCCTGCGAGCGGTCCACGTAGTAGCTGAGCAGGGCGATGCCGTACGCGGTCAGGCCCGCCAGCACGACGAGGGCGGGGCGCTCCCGCGCCACCAGCCCGCCACCTCGCCGGGTCAGCTCGATGAGCGCCGCCGCAGAGACGAGGTAGCCGGCGCCGATCGCGAGGCCCGGGGTCCAGCGGCTCACGTCATAGGTGAGATCTCCGACCGGACCCGTGAGGAACTCGCGCAGATAGGCCAGGTACTCGCCCCATCGCGGTGGACCGCCTGTCGCGGCCACCGTAGCGAGCGCGAGGGCGACGTGAGCCGTGATGCACGCGATGGCGCCCCAGCCCAGCGCTGCGCCGATGGTGCGCAGGCGGCCGGGCCCGGGCCGCAGCGTGGCGCGTGCGACCGAGATCGCCGCGAACGTCACCGCAGTGAACGCGAACGCCTCGAGCGACCACACCGCCGACAGGCCGAGCACCCCGAGTTCCGCCACGCGAGCTGCGCGCGCCCGGGTCGGGAGCCGCTCCGCGACTGCGGCCGCCAGCACCAGGGCCATCGGCAGCCCGAACCGCAGGGGGCCGGACTGCGGCAGCGCGCCCACGGGATAGGTCAGGTTGAACGCCAGCGCCACGATCGCGACGCCCAATGCCGCCGCGGCGAGCAGCCGCGCCGTACCGGCGAGCCGTAGGACCACGTAGCCCGCCGCGAACCAGCCGGCGGTCATCGCGCCGGTGAGGAACCCCAACGTGCCGTAGCCGATCGGGGCGACCTCGAACCACCCGACGAGCAGGTAGAGGCTGCCGACGCCGTATTGCGACGCCGTGCCGCGAAGTAGCGGCTCGCCCGCAAGGACCTCGTTGGCGGGTCCGAGGAGGAAGTCGTGGTGAAACTGGATGATGCCGGTCTCGATCGCGACAGCGAGATCGCTTGCCGCCTGTTCCGGACGGAAGATCACGAGATCCGGGACGAGCGCGAGCACGAGTGCCACGACGAGCGCGTCGAGTGCCAGCCGCGTGCGCCGGCCCGGGCTCAGCGGAGGGACCCGCCGTCGCGGTGTCACCGCCAGCCACACCACCGCCGCGCCGGCGGCCACGACGATCCAGTTGATCGAGCCGAGATCGGCGAAGCACAGCAGGACGACGACGCCCAGCCCCGCGACCGCGCCCCAGGCGGCCGGCGCGGCGTCGGCGATCCGCGGCGGCAGCGGGCGCGCCGCGCGCCGCACGACGACCAGCACCGCGAGCCACCAGATCAGGCCCGCGATCAGCACTGCCC
>DATLLN010000318.1:0-4816 GCA_035537835.1 Gaiellales bacterium | reverse complement strand
ACACCGAGCGGGTCGAGCGGCCCGACGAGCTGCGCGCCGCGCTCGATCGCTGCATCGCCAGCACGCAGTCGGGCCAAGCGGCGCTGCTCGAGGTGATGACCCACGAGGAGCACGAGCTTGCGACCGGCTGAGCGGTCAGGGCCTGCCGGTCTCGTCCGTCCAGGTCGCCTGGACGTGGCCGAGGTGGTCGCGCATGGCCTCCTGCGCAGCCGGCGGATCGTGGGCGGCGATGGCGTCGCGGATCCGCTGGTGCATCTTGACCACCAGCCGGCGCTCGGGACGGCCGCGGGAGAGGTTGCGGCGCCGCACTTCGACCAGCATCTGCCCGATCGAGTCGTGGAGCACCAGGAACAGCTCGTTGTGCGTGGCCGATGCGACGACGCGGTGGAACTCGAGGTCGATGAGGACGCTCCTCTCGAGATCCGAGCACTCGTTCTCGAAACGGACGATGGTGTCGTCCATCCGGACAATGTCGTCCTCGGTGGCACGCTCGGCAGCCAGCCCGGCGGCGGCCACCTCCAGCACTCGCCGCACCTCGTCGACCTTCGAGTAGTCCATCATGCTGCCCTGGACGAAGTGGCGCATCGACTCGCTGACGGTCTCGGCGTCGACGGCGACGAGGCGCACGCCGCTGCCGCTCCGCACCTCCAGCAGGCCCTTCGCGCTGAGTGCGCGGACGGCCTCGCGGATGACCGTGCGGGAGACGCCGAACTGGTTTCCCAGCTCGCGCTCCGGCGGGAGTGCGTCGCCCGGCTTGAGCTGTCCCGAGGCGATCATCTCGAGGATCGCATCCGTCACCTTGTCCGACAGACGCGCCTCGCGGTCGATCGCTTGGAAGACTGCGGCGGGCTGTTCGCTGTCGGGTTCGGTGGCGATGGACCTAACCTAGCAGGGTGCGGATGCCCGTGGATAGACTGATCCGATGGACTCACTGAACGCATCCGCAAAGCTGCGCTGGAAGGGCTATCACGGACATATCGAGGGCACGTCGGGCTCGCTCGACGTGGCAACGGCGACCCAGGAGGAGCTGGGTGGCCCGGGCGGCGAGTCGAATCCCGAGGAGCTGTTCGCCGCGGCGCTCGCCAACTGCTTCACCTCGACGCTGACCGGCATGGCCCGCGCCCGGAAGATCCCGCTGGGCGAGATCGAGACGGCCGTCGAGACCACCCTCTCCTGGGGCGACGGGACGCATCACCACCTGTCCGACGCGACGCTGCACACACGGGTCGCGTCTTCCGCGCCGGAGGAGCAGATCCGCGGGCTGATCGCCGAGGCCGAGGCCGAGTGCCCGGTCTGCCAGGCGATCTCCGGTAGGGTCGCGCTGCACGTCACGGCGGACGTCGTCACGGAGAGCGCGTGACGATCCCCGACGCGGTTCGCGCCCGCGACCTGGTCGGTTACGGGCGCACCCCGCCGGCCTGGGAGTGGCCCCACGGCGCGCAGGTCGTCGTCAACCTGGTGCTGGTGTACGAGGAGGGCTCGGAGTACTCCGTCCGGTGGGGCGATGATCGCAACGACGGCTGGGGCGAGTACGCCGACCCCGGCGTTCAGCCGCCGGAGCGCGACGAGGGCACCGAGTCGCACTACGAGTACGGCAGCCGCGCGGGGGTGTGGCGGCTGGCGCGGATCTTCGACGCGGCCGGCGTGCCGGTCACCGTGTCGGCGGCGGCGGTAGCGCTGGAGCTGAACCCGGGGGTGCCGGCGTGGATGAACGAGCGCGGCCATGACCTGCTCGGCCATGGCTGGCGGTGGACGGAGGCCTGGACGTACCCGCCCGACGAGGAGCGCGAGTCGATCGTCCGCGCCGTCGAGACGTACGAGCGGGTGCTCGGCCGGCGGCCCGCCGGCTGGAACTCCCGCGGCTGGCCCAGCGAGAACTCGCGCGGCATCCTCCGCGAGCTGGGCGGCTTCACCTACCACTCCGAGGGCTCGGCCGACGACGTGCCGTACTACGAGACGATCGACGGCAACACGATGCTGGTGATCCCGTACTCGAAGACCTACAACGACTCGCGGTACCTGATGAACCCGGGGTTCGCCAGCCCGCGCGACTTCCTCGACACGATGGTGATGGGCCTCGACGAGCTGCTGCGCGAGGGGGCCGAGCGGCGGACGATGATGACCGTCGCCGTGCACGCGCGGTGGAGCGGCCAGGCCGCGCGGGCCGCCGCGCTGCGGATGTTCATCGAGCACGCGCAGGCGCAGCCGGGCGTCAGGTTCATGCGCCGCGCCGATATCGCCGACTGGTGGCTGGAGCGCTACCCGCCCGCATGAGGTGTGTTGTCTTCACGGGCGTCGGCGGCCGCGAGGTCGTCACCGTGACCGACCGGCCGGACCCGGAGCCCGCAAAGTTCGAGGTGCTGATCGAGCCGCGGTTCAGCGGCGTCAACCCGGCCGACGCGCTCCAGCGCGAGGGTCATCACCCGGTGCCGCCGGGGTCGCCGGCCGACGTGCCGGGGCTCGAGGTGGCCGGCACGGTGGTGGCGACCGGGCCCGACGTCACCGCGTTCGCCGTGGGTGACCGTGTGTTTGGGCTGGTCGGCGGCGGTGGGCACGCCACCCGGGTGGTCGCGAACGAGCGCGAGCTGGCCCGCGTACCGGAGACGCTGGATGACGCTCAGGCGGCCGCGGCTCCCGAGGCGTTCCTGACGGCGTTCGACGCGGCCGTGCTGCAGGCCGGCCTGCAGTCCGGCGACACGCTGCTGGTCAACGGCGCCAGCGGCGGCGTCGGCACCGCGGCCGTGCAGATCGGGCGCGCGCTGGGCGCGAGGGTCGTCGCCAACGTGCGCAACGAGGCGCTGCGATCGCGGGTCGCGGAGCTGGGCGCCGAGGTGTTCGGCGCCGACGAGGCGTTCGCGCGTGCGCAGGAGCTGGGCGGCGCGGACGTGGTGCTGGAGCTGGTCGGCGGGCCGCACATGGCAGGCAACATCGCGTCGATCGCTCTCCGCGGCCGCGTGATCGTGGTCGGTTCCAAGCCAGGCGACGAGGCCGTGATCGACCTGCGCGCGCTGATGCAGAAGCGCGGCCGGCTGATGGCGACGACGCTGCGCACGCGCCCGCCGGAGGAGAAGAGCACGCTGCTGCAGGTCTTCGCTCGGCGGATCCTCCCGTTCCTGGCCGACGGCACGATGGTGCCCCTGGTCGATCGCACGTTCCCTCTGGATGACGCCGCGGATGCGCTGGACGCCGTGCGCGAGCCCGGGAAGCTCGGCAAGCTGCTGCTCGAGATGCCGGGATGACACCGCTTCGGGCGGGTATTGTGGGCGGCGGCTGGATCGCCCGGGTGCACGTGCCGGCGATCGATGCCGCCGACGGCGTCGAGCTCGTTGCCGCGTGTGACATCGACCGCGCCAAGGTCGAGGCGATCGCCGGGCCGCGAGGCGCGCAGGCGTACGAGCGGTGGGAGGAGATGCTGGAGCGCGAGCGGCTGGACGTGCTGTGGGTGTGCACGCCGCCGCTGCACCACCGCGACCCGGTGCTTGCGGCGCTGGCGGCCGGTATCCACGTCTACCTCGAGAAGCCGATCGCCCGCACGATGGACGATGCGGAGGCGATCGTGGCCGCCGCGAGCGTTGGGCCGGGGATCTGCGTCGTCGGCTACCAGTGGCATGCAACGGAACTGCTGGACGACGTGCGCGCGGCGCTGGCCGGACAGCGGGTGGGGATGCTGGTCGGCCGCAACTACGGGCCGGTCGCCGGGCGGCCGTGGTTCATGGACCAGGCGCAGGGCGGCGGGCAGATCCTGGAGCGGGGCAGCCACCACATCGACCTGCAGCGGGCCATCGCCGGCGAGATCGCCGCGGTCGAGGCGACCGCCGGCTCCGTGCGGCTCGCCCGCCCGGACGCGGCGGCATCGATCGACGACTCGATCTCGCTGGTGTTCCACTTCGCCGACGGCGCGCTGGGCGCGGTGCACAGCGTCTGGTCGCGGGACGGGCAGCCCGAGCTGTATGCGACCGACGTGCTGGCCGAGGAGGCAACGCTCGCGCTGGAGCTCGGCCCGGAGGCGTACCGGCTGACGGGCACCTCCCGCGGCGAGCGGCTGGCGACCGAGCACGGCGAGCCGATGTTCCGGTCGATCGACCGGTTCCTGGAGGTCGTCCGGAGTGGCGACACGTCACGCATCTTCTGTCCGCCGGCCGACGCGATCCGCACGCTGGCGGTCGCGCTGGCCTGTGAGCGGGCGATCGAGACCGGCCTGCGGGTGGAGCTGTGAGGCTGCGGCGGATCGATCACGTGGGCATCGTCGTCGCCGACCTCGACGCCCACGTCGCACAGCTGGAGGCGCTGGGGCTCTCGCTCGGCCGCAGCTCCGACGGCGCCGAGAGCCACGCCGAGTACTACCCCTGCGGCGACGCCAGCGTCGAGCTGATCGATGTGCGCGACGCCGAGGCGCGGGCGCGCCGCCTGCCCGCGGGCGAGCAGGCGCGGATCGAGCACATCGCGTTCGAGGTCGACTCGCCGCTGGAGGAGATCCGCGACGGCCTCGAGGCGCGCGGCGTCGAGGTGTCGTGGCCGCCGTGGCCCTCGGGTGATGCGGAGATGATCTGGACGACGGCCGAGACCAGCGGCGGCGTCCAGTACCAGTTCATGCGCCGTCCGGAGCGGCCGTGAGGGTCGCCCTGATCGGCGCCGGCGCGAACGCCCAGCGCCACGTCACGGTGCTCGAGCGCCGTGTCGGAGTGAGCGTTGCCGCCGTGTGCGACACCGATGCAGCGCGCGCGACGCAGCTCGCCGCCCGCACCGGGGCGACCGCCCACACCGACTGGGCGGCGATGCTCGACGGCGAGGCGCTGGACGCCGTGTTCGTCTGCAC
>DATLLN010000317.1:0-5049 GCA_035537835.1 Gaiellales bacterium | reverse complement strand
CATCCGGGTCGACCGCGACGCGACGACGGTCGAGGTGCCCCACAGGAACGCGGCCGCAAGGCCGCCGAGGACGGCGATCACCGGAAGTGGTCGTGACCCTGGAGGTCGTCCCGGTCGCGCCCGTCCGCATCGAGCAGGACGACCTGCGGATCGGCCGTCAGCCTGCCGATGACTGTTGCCCAACCGGGCATCGGTGCATGGGGCGGCACGGCGGCCAGGAGCTCGTAGTCCTCGCCGCCGGCGGCCGCCTGCTCGACGGTTGCCCCGGGGCCGAGCGGCAGCCGCTCGAGCTCGATCAGCGCGCCGGTCCCGCATGCGCGGGCCAGCCGCCGGACGTCGGTGGCGATGCCGTCCGAGATGTCGATCATGGCGCGCGCCGTCTTCGCCAGCAGCGCACCCTCCGCCAGCCGCGGGGTCACCGGCAGCGTGTAGCCGGACGCCGCCTGCCCGCCCAGCGGCCCGCTGACGATCAGGATGTCGCCGGGCACGCCGCCGTCACGCCGTACGGGCTTGTCGGCGTGGCCGACGACCGTCACCGACACGACCAGCACCGGCGACCGGACGAGATCTCCGCCCGCCAGCGGCACGCCGTGGTCGGTCAGCCCGGCGGCCAGCTCCTGCACGTCATGGAAGCCCACCGGGATCCCGAACGATGCGACCAGACAGGTCGGCGCGCCGCCCATCGCCGCCAGGTCGGAGAGGTTGGCGCCGGCCGCGCGGTGCCCGATCTGCCGGGGGGACAGCCGCGACCGGTCGAAGTGGACGCCGTCGACCAGCATGTCGGACGAGACCAGCACCCCGCCGGCGAGCACCGCGGCGTCGTCGCCGATGCCGATGAGCACCCCCGGCCCGCCGCCTGCCACCTGTGCGATGAGCTCGACCTGATCGTCCTCTGGTAGCATGGCGGCAATGTACCTGCGCTGCTTCTTCGGCTTCGCGTTTGCCGACCCCGATGGGGGCATCTGACAGCGCGCGAGCCGAGACGACGCGAGATCAGAGGCCTCCGGAGACGGAGGTCTTTTTTGTTGGAGGAAACATGACGTTGACCGTTGCACATTTCGGAGAGGAGGGGGCCTACGCGTCCGAGGCCGCGGCGAAGCTGTACCCGGCGGCCACCCTCGTCCCCTACCACTCCGTTTCCGACGTCATGCGGGCGGTAACGCGACGGGAGGCGGACTACGGCGTGCTGCCGATCGAGAACTCGCTCGCCGGCGTCGTGCCCGAGACGTACGACGCGCTGGCCCACGCGCCGCTGGCGATCGTCGACGAGGCGGTGCTGCCCGTGCCGCACGTTCTGGTGGGCCTGCCGCAGACCAACATCGACGCGCTGACCCGCGTCCATTCCCATCCGATGGCCCTCTCCCAGTGCCGCCGGTTCCTGTCGTCGCTCCCCGACACGCTGCCCGAGGTCGCGCCGAGCACGGCTGCGGCCGCGCGCCGCGTCGCCGAGCAGAACGACCCGCGACAGGCGGCGATATCGTCGCGCGGTGTCGCCCAGCGGCACGGGCTGTCGGTGCTGCTCAACGACGTCTCTGACCACGCGCAGAACTACACGCGGTTCGTGACGGTGGCGCCGCACACCCGCATCGACCGCGACGCCCGCGACTGGCGGACCGCGATCAGGTTCGTCACCCACCACCATCCGGGAGCCCTGCACGACGCGATCGAGCCGCTGCGCCGGTACGGGGTGAACATGACCTCGCTCCAGTCCCGTCCGATCCCGGGCAGGCCGTGGGACTACCAGTTCTACGCCGACGTCGAGGGGCACCCGCTCGACCGGCCGGTATCCGCCGCGCTCCGGGAGATGCAGGAGGCGGCCGCCGAGCTGGCATACCTCGGATGCTACCCCGCCTCGCCGCGTGAGTAGCGTCCGCGAGGCCGCGCCGTGGGACGAGGTGCTCGCGTTCGGCACTCCGCCGGCCGGCGAGCAGGTGGTCGCCCGCCGCACCGTCCCCGGCCGGACGGCGCGGTTCGCCGACATGCCGGACTGGATCGATCCGCGCCTGGCCGCCTCGCTGGCGACCGCCGGCGTCGACCGGCTGTATACCCACCAGGCGGATACGGCAGAGGCAGCTCGGACGGGCGACGCGATGGTGGTCACCGGCACCGCCAGCGACTTGCCGCTGGCGTTCAACCTGCCGGTGCTGAACTCGATCGCGGAGGACGCCGGGACGCGCGCGATGTACCTGTACCCGACCAAGGCCCTCGCCCAGGACCAGGCGCGTTCGCTGTCGGCGCTCTCGCCACCCAACCTGCGGCTGGCGATCTACGACGGCGACACGCCGCAGGCGGAGCGACGCCAGGTGCGGGGCTGGGCGAATCTGATCCTGACCAACCCCGACATGCTGCACACCGGGATCCTGCCGGCGCACGGCATCTGGGCCGAGTCGCTGCACCGCCTGCGATACGTGGTGGTCGACGAAGCCCACGTCTACCGCGGCGTGTTCGGATCGCACGTCGCCAACGTGCTGGCCCGGCTGCGGCGGATCTGCGAGCACTACGGCTCACAGCCGGCGTTCATCCTTGCATCGGCGACGATCGCCAACCCCGGCGCGGCCGGCTCGACGCTGGCCGGGCGACCGGTCGAGGTGATCGAGGACGACGGTGCACCAGCGGCGGCCCGCGAGGTCGTCGTCTGGAACCCACCGCTGCTCGACCCCGAGTTCGGCATCCGGGCGAGCACGCTGGGCGAGGCGGCGACGCTGCTTGCCGGGCTGGTCGCGCGCGGCCAGCGGACGATCGTGTTCGTCCGCTCGCGCAAGGGCTGCGAGCTGGTCTACCGGTACGCCCGCGAGGGACTGACCCTGAACGCGCCCGACCTCCGCGACCGCATCGCCCCCTACCGCGCCGGCTACACGCCCGAGCAGCGTCGCACGATCGAACGCGGGCTGGCGGACGGCACCCTGCTCGGCGTGGTCGCCACCAGCGCGCTCGAGCTGGGCATCGACATCGGCATGCTCGACTGCTCGATCTCGGTCGGCTTCCCGGGCGCCATGTCGTCGCTGCGCCAGCAATGGGGCCGCGCCGGCCGCCGCGGCACCGGACTCGGGCTGCTGGTGGCCGGCGAGGATCAGCTCGACCAGTACCTGGCCCGCCATCCGCAGGAGCTGCTCGACCGGCCGGCCGAGGCCGCGGTCTCGAATCCGGTGAACCCGGCGGTGCTCGCCGGACACCTGCGGTGCGCCGCCGCGGAGCTGCCGCTGACGCCGGCCGACGCCGCGCACTTCGGCGACACCGGCCTCGAGCTTGCGCGGTCGCTACCGGACATCTCGGCCGGCCCTGCCGGCCTGGTCTACCGCGGCTCCGACCACCCGGCGGCGCGCATCGCGCTGCGCTCGGCCTCGCCGAACGCCGTCGTGGTAATCGAGGCCGGCACGGGGACGCTGCTCGGCCTGGTCGACGAGGCCCGCGCGGACTCGACCGTGCACGAGGGAGCGATCTACCTGCATCTCGGCCAGCAGTACGTCGTCCGGGCGCTGGACACGATCTCGCACGTGGCGCTGGTCGCGCCGTTCGACGGCGACTACTACACGCAGACCCGCCGCCTGTCGGCGACCAGCATCGAGGACGAGCTGGAGCATCGCGAGCTGGCCGGCACCCGCGTCAGCTTCGGCAGGATCGGGGTGATCGAACAGGTCATCGGTTACCAGCGTAAGCGTTTGAGCAATCACGAGCCGATAGACATGATCGCCCTGGACATGCCGGAGCGCCATTTCCAGACGGAGGCGGTCTGGTACGTCCCCGCCCAGCCGCCGCACGGGGCCGACCTGCTGGGCTCGCTGCACGCGGCCGAGCACGCCATGATCGGCCTGCTCCCGCTGCTGGCCACCGCCGACCGCGGCGACATCGGCGGCCTGTCCACCGACCTGCATCCGCAGACCGGCGCGCCGACAATCTTCGTCTACGACGGACATCCGGGCGGCGCCGGCATCGCCCACCGCGGGTACGAGTTGTTCGAGGGATGGGTCGACCGGACGGCCGCGCTGCTGCGCGACTGCACGTGCGAGTCGGGGTGCCCGTCGTGCGTCCAGTCGCCCAAGTGCGGCAACCTCAACGAGCCGCTCTCCAAGCCCGGCGCGCGCAGTCTGCTGGAGACCCTGTTACCGGCAAAGAGCTGACGCTCGGCACCACGTCCGCTGTGGTACAGTTGCCGACCCCGCGGACGGTCAAGGGAAACCGGTGCAAGTCCGGTGCGGTCCCGCCGCTGTGAGGACGTCCGACCGGCGCGCCGAGAGGCAGCCACTGGCCACCACGGCCGGGAAGGCCAGCCGGAAGGCCCGGAGATCCGGGAGCCGCGTCCAAGCCAGAAGACCTGCCGGCCGCGAGACGCATACCCGAGCCTCTCGAGGAAGGAGGACTGCGTTGGCGAACCATCGCCTTCGTGCCACCGCCGCCATCATCGCGGCACTGATCGTCCTTGCGATCAGCGCGGCTCCAGCCGCAGCCGAGACCCCGATCCGGGTCGAGAACTCCAAGGCCACCCTGTTCCAGGGGTCGGTCACACCGGTCACCGGCACGCTCAAGGACAACACCGGAGCGTCCCATACGACCAGCAAGAGCACCGCCCTCGGCGCGCTGATCGCGGCGTCCCGCGGCGCCAACCCGTTCACGCTCGACCTGGGCTGGTTCGACGGCCTGGGCGGCGGGTGGGCCGGCTTCTACCTGGCCGGGATCAACGGAACGACGCCCCCTTCGAACGCCTACTGGGCGCTGAAGGTCAACCAGAAGCTGACACCCCTCGGCCTCGGGTCGCAGACCGTGGGCGACAAGGCCAACGTGCTCGTGTACTACACGACCACCGACCCGGACACGTTCGCGACCGAGCCGACGCTCGGCATCGGCACGGACGCAGCCACCGTCATCGCCGGCGGCCGGGTGACGATCACCGTCAGCCAGTACGACGACGCCGGCAACAAGTCGGCGGCGGCCGGCGCATGGATCCTGGTCAACGGCCACCAACACGTGCAGACCGGCATGACGGGCGTGGCCACGGTGCGGCTGGCCGAGCCCGGGCAGTTCCGTATCAAGGCGACGAAGGCAGGCACCATC
>DATLLN010000316.1:0-6144 GCA_035537835.1 Gaiellales bacterium | reverse complement strand
GCTGCTGGGCGGGCGGCTGGCCGACATCTTCGGACGCCGGCGCCTGTTCATCATCGGCCTCGCCCTCTTCTCCGGGGCATCGCTGCTGTGCGGCGTGTCCTGGTCGGAGGGCTCGCTGATCGCCTTCCGGGCGCTGCAGGGCCTGGGCGGTGCACTGTTCGCACCCGCCGCGCTGTCCATCCTGATGACCACCTTTGCCGAGGGTGCCGAGCGCAACCGCGCGCTGGGCATCTGGGGCGCGGCCTCCGGCAGCGGCGGCGCCGCCGGCGTGCTGCTGGGCGGGGTCCTGACCTCGTACCTGAGCTGGCCGTGGGTCTTCTTCATCAACGTTCCGGTCGGGCTCGCGGTGATCGCCGCGGCGCCGGCGGTGCTGCGGGAGAGCCGCGGACAGCATGAGCACCGGCACTTCGACGTGGCCGGCGCGACCTCGGTGACGGCCGGCGTGATGCTGCTGGTGTACGCGATGACGCGTGCCACGCAGGAGGGCTGGTCGAGCACCGCGACGCTCGGCCTGCTGGGCGCCTCAGCGGCGCTGCTCGCCATGTTCGTCGCCATCGAGCTGCGGTCGCCGGCGCCGCTTCTGCCGATGCGGATCTTCCGCCTGCGCTCGCTGTCGGCCGCCAACGCGGTGGCCACGATGGTCGGCGCGGTCGCGTTCTCGCAGTTCTTCCTGCTGACGCTGTACATGCAGGGAGTGCTCGGCTACAGCGCGGTCGAGACCGGCGTCGGCTTCGCGGCCGTGACGCTCACGATCATCGTGTTCTCGAACGTCGCCCAGCGGCTGGTCACCCGGTACGGCGTGCGCGTCGTGCTGACCACCGGTCTGTCGCTGGACGCCGCCGCGATGGTGCTGTTCACCCGGCTGCCGGTTGACGGCGTGTACTTCTGGGATCTGTTCCCCGGGCTGATCGTCAGCGGCGTCGGCATGGCGCTGTCCTTCGTCCCGATGACGATCGCCGGGCTGACTGGCGTCCGCCGCGAGGACGCGGGGATCGCGTCGGGTTTGATCAACACCAGCCGCCAGGTGGGCGGCGCGATCGGACTGGCAGCGGTGACCACGATCGTGGCGTCGTACACATCGGCATCGACCGGCAGCGGCCTGGCGGCCGTCGACGGCGAACTGGTGAACGGCTTCCAGGCCGGATTCCTGGTGCTGGCCGGCATGGCCCTGCTGGGGGCCGTGCTCTCCGGTGCCCTGCTCGGTGAGCGGCATGCGCCCGCCGACATCGAGCCCCTGACCACCGACAACCGACCCGCACTCGAGGAGGCCGCATGATGACAGTGAGCTACCTGCCCGATCCCCCATATCGGGACGACGACGTGCTGCTCGGTCACGAGATCGACGACCTGCTGCTCTCGCTACGCGGACTCGTGCTGGTGCGCGACCTGCTGGCCGAGCGCGGCGCATCGCCCGAGGAGATCGACCAGCACAGCCGCGAGGCCGACCGTGTCCGCGCGCGGCTGGCCGCCCTGATCGTGGGCGGCTCCCCGCTGGCACCGGCCGCGGCCTGAGGTTCCTGCGGGGGGCCGGCGCCGGCCCCCCGCTCACTGGTTGCGAACAGCCGCCGGGATTCCGGCGGCTGTTCCATGGTCCAGCCGTGCCGGCGCCGGCCGCAGCCACAGCGACGCGTGATGCGGCTGCACCGTCGCCTGGACGGCGGCGAGCACCTCGGCCTGGAGGCTGTCCAGGTCGACCTGGTCGCGCATCCGGCCGGCGAACGCCTGGAGCGCCTCGGCCGAGCCGAGCGTCCGACGGTAGAACCGGCGATCGACCGCCCGCTGGATCCTGCCGCGGACCGGCTGGAAGGCGCCGGCAACGACCAGCGTCGAGACGGTCACCGCAAGCGCGCCGGACTGGCCCGTCGCCGACTGCAGCAGCCGGCCGAGCAGTCCGATCACGGTCACGTACAGCGCGGCCAGCACCGCGACGAGCGACGCGTAGACCAGCGTCTTGCGGATGATCACGTCGATCTCGAACAGGTGGTGGCGGAGGATCGCGATCCCGGCCGCGACCGGGACGGCGACCAGTGCGAGCGTGGCCACGGCCAGCTCGATCGCCGTGGTCGGCCCGCCTGGGCGCGGCGGCGCGAACGTGGACGTCCAGAGCAGCCAGATCACGCCCAGCAGCGACGTGCGTAGGCCACCCACTTCAGCTGCAGGCGGGTCACACCTTCCGACCGGCGGAGGCGCACGGTGATCGCCGCGCCCGCGGCGACCAGGCTCAGCACCTGGAGCACCCAGCCCACCACCTGGACGGCGGTCAGCAGTGTGCTCGCGCCCGAGATCCCGAGTGGATTGGGGACGTCGACGTTGCCGTCCAGCGAGCCGGGCATGAGCCCGAGGCCCACGACCAGGCCGATGACCGCGCGGCGTACGACGCAGCGAAGGCGATGAACACGGCGTTACTGCTCATCGGCGCGGCGAGGCCGGCGCGCGATCCGGCCAGCGGGGCGATCACCGCGAAGCCGATCAGCACGACATCCGCGCACCACACGACGAAGGCGGCGCGCCGGGCGGCGGGGTGACGGAGCACGCCCAGCATTGCCAGCCAGCCTACGCCGGTGGGCGTTACGGCAACGCTACGACGGCGGTTGTCCATCGAGGATTCGGTCGTACACTGGGACCGTGCTCCAGCCGACGGGGGTCCGCCGGCAAAGGCGTCTGGCAATAAAGGGGGTCGAGCCGTGGGGCTGCGGCGTGAGATGACCGTCCGGCGCGGGCTGCAGGCCCTGCTTCGCTGGTGGTGGCTGATCGCCCTGTGCACCGTGGCGTGCGGGCTGCTGGCGTGGCGCGCGGCCGGCGACACGCAGACCACCTACAGCGCCACCCGCACGGTGAACCTCACCGAGTTCCAGCCGGGCACGTCGATCGCCGGCTTTCCGATCCCGGTGATCGTGCCGAGCAGGACGCTGCCGAACGCCGAACAGTTCCTGGTTCCCGACGTCGCCAGGACGGTCGCAACGGCCGTGCGGCTGCCGCCCATGACCGTCCTCAAGCATCTGAACGCGAAGGTGCTGACGCCGACCCAGATCCAGTTCACGGCGACCGCTGCGAAGCCCGCCGTGGCGGCCGCGTCCGTGTCTGCCTACGCGGAGGAGTTCGTCCGTCGCAAGCAGGAGGCGGAGTACGCGGCGCTGCGGGGCTGGCTGCCGGCGCGCACCGACAGCACGTACGCCGCCCGGCAGGCGCGCTCGGCCATCCAGCGGGAGATCGCCGCCGTGCCGTCGCAGATCAACGCGCCGCAGGGGCCGCCGGTGCAGTCCCATCCGCCGGCCGCGTCACCAGCGAGCGTGACGCTCGCGGGCGTGCTGGGCGGGCTGGTGCTGGGCGCGCTGCTGGCGGTCGGGCTGACCGCGTTCGAGCCACGAGTTCGCCGGGCGTCCGAGATCAAGGCGCCCGACCACTCCCTGTTCCCGGTAAGCCGGGACGGGGTGGCGGCGCTGCGCGCCAACCTCGAGCTGACGGCCTTCACCCAGCGCGGCGGCGTGATCGCGGTGTCCCCTCCCGACGGAGGCGACGGTGCCGCCTCGCTCGCCCGCTCGCTCTCGGCGTCCTTCGCGGCGGCCGGCCTGACCACGACCCTGGTGATGCTCGACCGAACCCCCGGCGCGGGTGCCCGCTCCTTCCTCGACGGCAGCGACGACCGGCTGGTCTACGAGCTCGCCGAGCACGACATGCGGGTGGTGCACGGCGGGACGAGCAGTCTCAGCGATGACGAGCTGTTCACCGCCAAGAGCGTCCGCCGGCTGCTGACGCGGGCCAAGCAGCGCAGGCACGTCGTGATCGTCCAGACCGGCGACCCCGCAACCGACCCGCCGTCCCTGCTCGCCGTCGGCCTGGCCGATGCGGCCGTGCTGGTGGTCAACCGTTCGACGCGCTGGCGCAACCTCGACCGGGCCGCCGACCGCGTCCAGACGGTCGCCGAGACCAGCCTGCGGATCTGCTTCGACCGGCCGCCCCGGGCCCGCAGGGCCGACCGGCGCGTGGCGCACCGGACGACGCTGGCCGGCGTCGAGGCCTGACGTGGCGGTCGCCGAGGCGAGTCCGGACGGCCGCCGGTTGCTCGACCTGGGCCTGGTGGACGTCACACGAACGCCGGGACCGCTGTGCTGGCTGGCGGCGATCGGCTTCAGCGGGGTGCTGCTGATCGCGGCGGTGCTGTCCGCCCATGCGTCGGGGTTCCTGGTGGCCGCGCTCCTGGCGACGATCAGCGGCCTGTTCCTGCTGCGCCCGCTCGCCGCGATCGTGCTGGTGATCGTCGTCCACCAGTCGGTCGACCTGTGGGCGAACGGTCAGCTGGAGTCGATCGGCGGCCTCCAGTTCAACCTGACGACGGGCTTGACGCTGCTCGTCGTGCTGGTCGGCGGTGCCTACGTGGCCGAGCGGTGGGACGCGGCCCGGCGGGCGCCGTCGGTGATCGCGTTCCTGGCGTTCGCGGCGATCGCGACCGTCAGCCTGGTGCATGCGCCCGCGTTGACCGAGGCCATCCCCGAGGTGCTGCGGATCGCCCGGATCGGCGTGCTGTACACGCTCGTGTTCGTGCTCGCCCGCTCGCGCAGGGACATCGAGGTGATCCTGATGGCGCAGTTCGCGTCGATCCTCCCGGTGATCGGCGTCGCCATCTACCAGACCTTCACCGGGTCGGATTACCATGCCCCGGGGCTGGGGCAGTTCCAGTTCGACCGGGCCACCGGTGGGTTCGACGGGCCGGACGAGCTCGGGATCATCCTCGGCGTGATGCTCTGCGCCGCGATCCCGCTGCTGTTCGGTGGCCGGATCCGGTGGTGGCCGGCGCTGCTCGTGTGGACGGCGCTGGCAGTGACTGCGCTGGTCGGCTCGTACACGCGCACGGGGTGGATCTCGCTGATCGCCGGGCTGCTCGTGATCGGCGTCGTTCGCTACCGCTCGCTGCTGGTGATCGTCCCGGTCGCCCTCGCGATCGTCGTCGTCGCCGTGCCGAGCACCGTGCAGCGGTTCAACGACCTCACCAACGGCGGCGAGTCGTCGGCCGAGTACGGCAATACGTTCGGCGACCGCCTGTCGCTCTGGCACGAGAACCTGCCCAAGGTCGACCGGTCCCCGGTGATCGGCAACGGCCTGGACTCGATCGACGTCGAGACCGGTCGCCTGCCCCACAGCGATTACGTGCGGGCGGTGGTGGAGACCGGGCTGTTGGGCTTCTGCGCGTTCGCCGCCCTGCTGTTGTCAGGGTTGATCGGCGCGGCCCGCGCGCTCACACGCGCGAGGAACGAAGCGCCGCCGGGCTTGCTGACATCCGTGTGCGTTGCCGGTGTGGGCATCTCGGTCGCCTACATGCTGATCTCGGCGGACTCGAATCTGATGACGAAACCCGTCGTCGCGGGGGCGATCTGGGTGTTCCTGGCGCTGGCGCATGCCGCCGGCGAACTGGCGCCCGACCGTGTTGCCTGGCCGGTGCGGACGCACCACGAGATCGCGGACGAGATCGCGGACGAGGCCGCCGTCGCGTGACCGTGTGAGGATCGTGACTTGACACGTTCTGCACGATTGTGGAGACTGATGCCGCTCCAAACCCGGGGGGGTTGGCTCCATGGAGTACGGATGTCGCTGCCGACGGGTCGCAGCGGCCAAACGCATCGCGGATATCTGCATTGCGGTGATCGGTTTCGCAGTGCTTGCCGTCCTCTTCATCCCGGTCTGCTGTGCAATCAGGGTGAGCTCCAGCGGCCCCGTGATCTTTCGCCAGACACGGGTCGGAGTGAACCGGAGATCACCGCAATCGGCTGCTCAGGGTGGCGCACAGCGCTGCGTTGACGTCGGTGGCAAGCCGTTCGTGATGTACAAGTTTCGGAGCATGCGCTGCACCGGGGATGCGACCGCGATGCTGTCGTTCCCCGGTGATCAGCGGATCACCGGAGTCGGTGCCGTTCTCAGGCGGACGCACATCGACGAGCTGCCGCAGTTCTGGAACGTTCTCAAGGGAGACATGTCCGTGATCGGGCCGCGTCCCGAGCAGGTCGAGATCTCCATGCGATACGTCCGCGACGTCGATCGCTATGCGCACCGGATGTGGAACGTCAAGCCGGGCATTACCGGTCTTGCCCAGATCCTCCAGGGCTACATCAACTCGATCGACGACGTCGCGCGGACGGCGCAGCTGGATAC
>DATLLN010000315.1:0-12754 GCA_035537835.1 Gaiellales bacterium | reverse complement strand
ACGGGTCGGCGCCGGGCGCCGTCCCGTCGGACTCGCGATAGGTGATCCCGCCGACGTCGACGTCGAACAAGTGGATCTTCGTGTACGCGCCGGCGACCGTGCCGTCCGGCGCAAACGCGATCGACACGTTGCCGACGCCCGGGCCGTTGCCCGCGCCCTCGATGGCGATGCTGCCGCAGATCAGGTCGATGCGGTGCTCCTGCGCCCAGCCGGCCAGCGCGTCGACGGTCTCGCCGCCGTCCAGCCGCTCGGCGTACCGGGCGAGCTCCGGCCCGTCGGCGACGGCGTTCCACTTCTCCGGCAGCAGCACGAGCTTGGCCCCGCGGGCGGCGGCCCGCGCGACCAGCGGCCCCATCCGCCCGATGTTCTCCGACTTGTCGGGCCCGGCGACGAACTGGACGCAGGCTGCCAGCAGGGTGTTCACGAAGGGGAACCTACCGCGTCCTCGTCCATCATCGCCGTGAACGCCTGGAAGGCGGCGACGAACAGGATCACGCTCTGCTCGACCGCCATCATCATGCCGCCGAGCGACTGGTCCTCGAGCGGCGTCAGCCCCCACAGGTGCGGCGTCGTGTCGTAGTACGGGTAGATCGTCGAGCCGGCCAGCGCGATCAGCAACGCGACCGGCGCGGCCAGGAAGAAGGCGGCCGCCAGGTAGATCACCCGCGAGCCGTGGCGCATGCGGCCGGGCACCAACGCCGGCCACCAGAATGCGAGGCCGGCGGTCACGAACAGCAGGTGCTCGATGCCCAGGGCCCAGCGGTGGTCGAGTGCGTAGCCGTAGACGCCGGGGATGTGGACGACGTACCAGACGGCGAGCCAGTAGGTGATCGCGACGCCGGGCCGCGTCATCACGCGCACGGCGGCGAGTCGCTCGGCGACCGCGGCCATCCGCGACGTCAGGCCGAGCACCAGCAGCGGCGGTGCCCAGTCGGCCAGCATCACGTTCTGCAGCAGGTGGAAGCTGAGCATCGAGTTCAGCGCCAGGTGCTCGATCGGCGAGAGCAGCGCCAACCCGACGATCAGCAGGCCCGAGAAGAAGCACGCACGCCGCCAGAGCGGGACGGCGAAGTGCCGGGCGGCCCACGCGTACCAGATGCCGAACAGGACGATGGCGATCGCCCACTCGACGTCGGCGACCCCCTGCCACGGATCGAACGCAAGCAGCACAGTCAGCCCGAGGACGACAGCGGCGCCATCGTCAGCCCGAAGTCGGAGAGCTGCTGCCAGTAGTGCTCGGCGAGCTCCCGCCGCCCGGTCCAGACGATCGCCTGCCCCGTCGTATGGATCATGGTCGCGAAGTCCATGCCACGCTCGAAGGTCACGCCGGGCAGCGTTCGCGCCAGGGCGAACGCGACGCCGTCGAAGGTGTTGTGGTTGTCGTTCTTGACGATCACCAGCCACGGCCGGTCGCTGCCCGAGCCGGGCCCGGTGGAGCGCGGCTTCTGCTTCCGGACGGGTGGCGCGACGGTGCTCATGGATTCGAGTGTACCGGCGAAAACACCTGCTCAAGCCCCGGTCGGTTTCGGCCGAAGAAAGCGGCGTGAGCATCGTCGCGATATTGCTCGCTGCGCAGCCGGCTGCCGACCAACAGGCCCAGGCGATCATCGTCTGGACCCTCGTCGCGCTGGCCGCGATCGCGACGCTCGTGCTCTTCGACCGGCACTGACCGCACCACCGGTAGGCTGGGAGGATGATCGTCAGCGTGTTCGTGCGCCGGCTCAAGCAGGGCCGGACGTTCGAGGAGTTCCTCGCCGAGTGGGAGGCCGACCGCGGCTTCGGGGTGCCAGACCCGCGTGTTCAACGCACCAAGCCTGGACGACCCCCGGGACGTGATCACGATCGGCTTCGTCGACATCTCCGTGGAGGAGCTCGAGGCGGGGCTCGCCTCGGTCGCCGCGCAGGAGAGCATCCGCCACGAGCGGATCGACACGGTGATCGAGTGCACCACGCTGCGCCGGATGTTCGAGTTGCGGGCGGAGCACGACTTCACCTCCGCGCCGGCGCGCATCGAGCTCGGCTCCACGGAGAGCCTGCTCGCCGCGCTGATGTAACAAAGGGGTCTGACCCCGTTGTTACACGGAGCCCCATCCGCCGCCGCCCGGCGTGCGGATCTCGATCACGTCTCCGGCCTTCAGATCCAGGCTGGTCTTGGCCGGGATGCGCCTGCCGTTGAGGCGGTTCTCGCCGCGGGCGCCGGGCCCGCCGCCGGCCGCGCCGGGCGGGGCGTGACGGCGGCGCTCGGTCATCACCGAGACCCGGCAGTCCTCGAGCACCCGGTAGGCGCGGACGACGCCGTCGCCTCCCGGATGCCTCCCCTCGCCGCCGCTTCGCCGCCGCACCTCGTACCGCTCGATCCGCAGCGGGAACTCCTGCTCCAGCACCTCGACCGGCGTGTTCAGCGTGTTTGACATCGCCACATGCACGGCGCTCGGCCCTGCCGCGTCGGGGCAGGCGCCCTGGCCGCCGCCGATCGTCTCGTAGTGCGTGAACCGGCTGTTGCCGAAGCTGACGTTGTTCATTGTGCCCTGCCCCATCGCCGGGAGCGGCAGCGCCTGGCCGAGCGCCGCCTGCACGACGTCGACGATGCGGCTGGAGGTCTCGACGTTGCCCGCGACGACGGCACCGGGAAACCGGGCGTTGACCAGGCAGCCCTCGGGCGCGACCACCTCGACCGGGACGTAGGCGCCGCCGGAGGCCGGGATGTCAGGGTCGCAGGCCATCCGGACGACGTAGTAGACCGCCGACCGCGTGACGGCGATCGGGCAGTTGACGTTGCCCGGCTGCTGGGGCGCGGTGCCCGCGAAGTCGACGATCAGCCGCTTCCCGCGGACGGTCACCGCCACCTCGATCGGCACGTCCCTGGTCGAGATGCCATCGCCCTCCATCACGTCCGCCGCACGGTAGGTGCCGTCCGGCAGCCTGCCGACGGCTGCGGCGATCCGCCGCTCGCTGGCCGCGTGGAGCTCGTCCATGCCGCGCAGCAACCGCGCCCGTCCGAACCGCCGCGAGAGCTCTGCCAGCCGCTCGGCCCCGGTGCGATGGCACGCCATCTGGGCCCGCAGGTCGGCCAGCCGCTCACGCGGGTTGCGCATGTTCGCCATCATCAGCCGCTCGACGTCGGGGGTCAGGTGCACCGGCGGGATGACCAGCCCCTCCTGGTACAGCTCCCGCGCCCCGACCGGCAGGCTGGCCGGCGACATCCCGCCGACGTCGGCGTAGTGGGCGCGCGAGACCAGCAGGCCGAGGTCGCCCGCCACGGACACCAGCGTGATGTCGGGCAGGTGCGTGCCGCCCGTGTACGGGTCGTTGACCACCATCACGTCGCCCCGCTTCGGCTTCAGCTCGAGGCAGGCCGCGACGGCGTCGGGCATCGCGCCGAGATGCACCGGCATGTGCTCGGCCTGCGCGATCATCCGCCCGCGGCGGTCGAACACGGCCGTCGAGCAGTCGCGCCGCTCCTTGATGTTGGCCGAGTGCGCGGCCCGGACGAGCGCCGCGCCCATCTCCTCGGCGACGCCGCGCAACGCGGAGCCCATCACCTGCAGCGAGGCGGGGTCGATCACCGCGTCACCTCCCACGTCCCGTCCGCGGTGCGCCGGGCGGTCCAGCCCTTCGCAACCCACAGGGTCGCCCCGTCCAGCGGCACGCGTGCCGGCCCGCGCACCGGCGCGGCCCGCGGCGCCCGGGCGAGCGTGATCCTCGGCGCCCGGCCCGACACCGTCGCCCGCAGGTTGATCACCTCGATCTCGCCGTCGCGGTCGTCGAACCCGAAGCGCTGTCGGTGGCGCCGGTGGAACCGCTCGGGCAGCGTCCGCCACGGCTCCAGCGGGACGTTCAGCTCGAACCCCTGGCCGCGGTACCGGAGGTCGGCCGACGCCTCGGCCCGCGCCCCGCGCTCGCAGGGCAGCTCGGGCACCAGGCCGCGGGCCTCGGCCGCCGTCAGCGACGCCAGCGGGCGGACGACGCCGCGCACGCCGTCGCGGCGGCGCTCGCAGCCGGCGATGCCGAGCGCCGAGAGCACGCCGCTGGCGGCCGGCACGCGGATCCGCCGGATGCCGAGCGAGTCGGCCACGCCGCAGCCGTGGAGCGGCCCGGCGCCGCCGAAGGCCACCAGCTCGAGGTCGCGCGGATCGTGTCCCTGCTCGACGCTGACCACCCGGATCGCGCGCACCATCTCCTCGTCGGCCACGGCGACGATTCCCTCCGCCGCGGCACGGAGGCTGCGGAAGCCGCCCGCCACCGTGGCGATCGCATGCTCGGCCGCCCGCCGGTCGAGCGTCAGCCCCCCGGCCAGGGGCTGCTTCGCGGCGAGCCGGCCCAGCACCAGGTTCGCGTCGGTCACCGTCGGCAGCTCGCCGCCGCGGCCGTAGCAGGCCGGTCCCGGATCTGCGCCCGCGCTGCGCGGGCCGACCCGCAGCGCGCCGCCCTCGTCGATCCAGGCGATGCTGCCGCCACCCGCCCCGACCGTGTGGATGTCGAGCATCGGCAGGCGCACCGGCAGCCCGGCCACCATCCGCTCGGTGGAGCGGCCGGCGACGCCGCCGCGGATCAGCGACACGTCGCAGCTGGTGCCGCCCATGTCGAACGCCACCGCGTCGCGGGCACCGCCCGCGATCACGGCCGCCACACCGCCCGCCGGGCCGGACAGCAGCAGGTGGGCCGGGTGCGCGGCGGCCTCGTCCAGCGAGCACAGGCCTCCGCTCGACTGCATCAGCAGCGGCTCGGGCAGCCCGCCCTCGGCCAGCCCCTCGCCCAGCCGGCGGAGGTAGCGCGCGGCGGGCGGCCCCAGGTAGGCGTCGACGGAGACGGTCGACGCCCGCTCGTACTCGCGGTACTCGGCGGCGATCTCGTGCGAGGCAACGACGAACGCATGCGGCAGCTCGCGGCGCAGGGCGGCCGCCACACGCTGCTCGTGGCGGGGATCGGCGTAGCTGTGCAGCAGGCAGACGGCGACCGCGTCCACGCCTGCGCGCCGCAGCCGCCTCGCCGCCGCGGCCACGGACTCGGGGTCGAGCCGGCGGATGACGCCGTCCGGCGACAGCCGCTCGTCGACCTCGGCGGTCAGTTCGGGCAACGGGCGCGGGCGGTCGCGGCACGGGCGGTACAGATGGGGACGGGCCTGGCGGGCGAGCTCGAGCACGTCGGCGAACCCGCGCGTGGTCACCAGGCCGGTGCGGGCGCCGCTCCGCTCGAGCAGCGCGTTGGTGGCGACCGTCGTGCCGTGCGCGAGACTCGCGACCGATCCGGGCGCGATGCCCGCGGCGTCCAGCGCCTCGCCGATTCCCTGGATCATCCCGCGCGAGGGGTCGTCGGGAGTCGACGAGACCTTCGCCGTGGTCACGCGGCCGCGGTCGACCACCACCACGTCGGTGAATGTCCCGCCGATATCGACGCCGATCAGGGTGCTCATTCCCGGCGGCAAGGATATGCTGGAAGCAGATGGACTTCCCCGTCCACCACTCGACGGAGGCGACGCCGCGCGACCGCGGCCACGGGCTGGGCGCCGCCCAGTCGGAGCGGATCGCGGCCGTGGTGGAGATCTACGAGCGGCTGTTCCAGCACACCGCGCAGATCGGGCCGGACGAGATGCGCCGGCTCGGCGGCTCGGCCATGGAGGTGATCCAGGGCTGGGCTCCCGACCTGGGCGAGGAGATCGAGGGGATCGCCGCGGGCAGCGGACACGACGTCGCGGTGATCGCGGCGATGAACGCCCGCACCGAGATCCTGGCCGCCGGCCGGGGCGAGTGCTCGACCATCGCCTGCCTGGGCAACGCGACGGCGGACGGCGAGCCGATCGGCATCCAGACGTGGGACTGGCACAACGACCTGGCCGGGTGCTGGATGGTGTGGCGGATCGACCACGCGGACGGCCGGCGGGTCGAGACGATGACGGAGGCGGGCATCGTCGGCAAGGTCGGCATGTCCTCGCAGGGCGTCGGCGTGCTGCTGAACATCCTCGGGCACGGCAAGGACGGGCCGCCGATCGGCGTTCCCGTCCACGTCATGTGCCGGCGCGTGCTGGACGAGGCGAACGGGGCCGTGAAGGCGCTCGAGCTGCTCGCCGGCGCCGAGGTGTCGGCGTCCAGCGCGGTGACGATCGTCGCCGACGACGTCGACGGCGGCGCCTGCTGCACGGTCGAGCTGTCGCCGGCCGGGCCGGGCTTCGTGACGCCGGACGACCGCGGCGTGCTTACTCACAGCAACCACTTCGTCGCCGAGCCGGGCAGGCTGGACGACACGATGGTGCGTCTCGGGCCTGACTCCGTCCTGCGGCTCGACCACGCGCGGCGCGGGATGGCGCGGCTGACCGAGGGCACGATCGACGAGGACTCGATCCTCGGCGTGATGCACAGCCATCGCGGGGGCAGCGGCGCGATCTGCTGCCACCCCGCACCGGATGCCCCGTTCGGCGAGCGCTGGCAGACGCTGGCGACGGTCACCGTGCGCCCCTCGCGCCGGGAGATGACGGTGCGCCGCGGCGGCCCGTGTCAGTGGTGGAGCACGAACGCGGCGGCCAGCACGTCGCTCTCCCGCCAGGGCAGCGCCGCCAGCTGAATCCCCACCGGCATCCCGGCGGCGTCGGTGCCGCAGGGGACGGTGATCGCCGGCCAGCCGAGCACGTTGAACACGCCGGTCAGTCCGCACATGGCCGTCGTCACGTCCTCGGCCGGATTGCCTGCGAAGGGAACGGTGAGCGTGCCCACCGTGGGCGGCGTGAAGGCCTGGGTCGGGGAGACGATCAGGTCGATGCCCTCCGCGACCAGCCGCTCGTGGGTCGCCGCGCGGTACTCGAGCCGGCGAAGGACGGCGCCGGCCGCCTCGACGGCGTCGATCCGTTCCGCCGCCGTCAGGTCGCGGACGACGTCCGGGCCGAGCTCGGCACGGCGCCCCGGCCAGAGCCCGGCGACGGCGGCGCCCTCCTCGCCGAGATAGAACCCTGCGTCTCCCACAACGTGGATGGGCCAGCCCATGTCGACCTCGACGAGCGTTGCGCCGGCCTCCCGCAGCGCATCGACCGCGTCGCGCACCGGGCGAGCGATGTCGTCCTGGGTGTGCTCGAAGAAGTAGCGCTCGGCGACGCCGATCGTCATGCCGGCGACGCCGCGGCCAAGCGCGTCGCGGTAGCGCTCGACCGGCACCGGCGGAGTGCGGGCGTCGCGCGGCGAGGCGCCGGCCAGCAGCTCCAGCAGCAGCGCGCAGTCGCGCACCGAGTGCGCCATCGGGCCGCAGTGGTCGAGCGTCGGGCACAGCGGGTGGATGCCGGCCAGGCTGACCCGTCCGAAGGTGGGCTTCAGGCCGACGATGCCGCACACCGAGGCTGGGCAGCGGATCGAGCCGCCGGTGTCCGTCCCCGGCGCGACCGTGACGATGCCGGCGGCCACGGCGGCGCCGGAGCCACCGCTCGAGCCGCCGGGCATGCGGCTGGTGTCGAGCGGGTTGCGGCAGGTGCCGAACCATGGGTTGTCGGTCGTCGTCCCCCACGCCAGCTCGTGCGTTGCCAGCTTGGCGATCGTCACCCCGCCGGCGGCCGCCAACCGCTCCACACAGTCGGCGTCGCGGTCGGGCATGTGGTCGCGCCAGATCGCGCTGCCGTAGGTGGTGCGGACCCCGGCCGTGTCGATCAGATCCTTCCAGCCGACGGTCACGCCGGCCAGCTCGCCGGGATCGTGTCCGACGGCAACGGCCGCATCGACACGATCGGCCTGCTCGAGGGCCAGCTCGTCCGTCACCAACCACACCGAGCCGACATCGCGGTCGAGCTCGGGCAGCCGGCTCAGCGCGTCCTGCGCCAGCTCGCGCGCCGAGACCTCGCGCGAGCGGACGCGCTCGGCGACCGCCCAGGCGTCATCCACGGGCGAACCGGCCGACCAGGAACCTCGTGCACTCCTCGGGCAACGGGCGGCCCTGGGCGAGGTCGGCGGCAAGCCGGCCGAGCAGGGGGCCGAACTTGAAGGCATGTCCAGAGTCGCCGCCGAGCACCACGATGTCGTCGATCGTATCGAGGATGAAGTCGCGGTCGGGAGTCATGGTGTAGAGGCAGGACTCTGAGCGGATCAGCGGGCCATCCAGGCCGGGGATGGTCGCGGACAGCCACGTCCGCAGCCGCTGCAGCCCCGCCTCGTCGACCGGGCGGTCGGGGCGGTCGACATCGAACGGAGCGGGCTGTCCGTCGTCCTCGGCGATCTTGTACCCCACACCGGGCGTTGTCAGTGCGTAGTACACACCAGGCACCGCGCCGCCGCCGTGGTCGATCAGCGACGGCCTCGGCTCCGGCCCCGCGACGTAGGCGACCTGCTCCAGCTGCACGCGCAGCGGGAGCTCGAACAGCTGACCGAGCCAGCCGCCGGCACAGACGCAGACCACGTCCGCCTCCAGCGCATGCGGGTCGGCGATGCGGTCGCCCTCCCGGACGTCGAGGTCGTGGCGCAGGCGCTGCAGCGCGAGGTCGGCGCGCACCGACCCGGCGTCGGCGGTGAAGAGTGCCGGCTCGCGAAACCGCGCCTCGGGGAATCGGGCCGTTGCCTCCGCGGGCTCGAGCCACTCGAACGGCTCGCCGCAGGCGGCCAGGGCCTCGGCGTTGTTCTGCGTTGAGTTGCCGATCTCGAGCAGCCCGGCGCGGATCAGCAGGCGCGGGTCGTCCAGCCGGTCCCACTCCTCGATGGCCATGCGGGCGAGCCGCACGTAGCCGCGATCGGGGTAGCTGGTGCGGAAGATCCGCGACGGACCGGGCGACGACCCAAGCTGGGTGCCCACGGCGTGCTGCTCGTGGACGGTGACCCGGAACCCGTCGGCGGCGAGCGCTTGAGCCGTCGAGAGGCCGAGGACGCCGGCGCCGACGACCGCCGCGCTAGGCGGCAACCAGCTACTTGAGCTTGCCGTCCTGGTACAGCTCGGTGACGATGTCGCAGCCGCCGACCAGCTCGCCGTTCACGAACAGCTGCGGGATCGTCGGCCAGCCGGACTCCGCTGACAACACCTGGCGGATCCGCGGGTCGGGCAGGATGTCCATCGCCGCATACTCGGTGCCGAGCGTGTCCAGGATCTGCACGACCTGCATCGAGAACCCACAGCGCGGGGCCTCGGGCACGCCCTTCATGAACAGCATCACGTGGTGCTGCTTGATCGCGTCCAGGACCTCGTCCCGGATCTGCTCCTCGGTGACGATCACGAGCTGACCTCCGTCTTGATCTTCAATGCGTGGATGGGCCGACCAGGGCCGAGCAGATGCTCAACCGCCCCGTTGACCATGGTGTGTTGCTGGATCAGCGAGAGGCCATCGAACTGCGGTGCAACCACGTGCGCGAACAGGTGGTCGCCACCTCCCATGTCCTCGACCTGCACCTTCGAGCCGGGCAGTGCTTCCTCGATCAGTGCCGCGATCTCGCCTGTGCTGGGCATGCGGAGAAGATTAGCGGCTGCTTTGAGCGAGCCGATCTTGACCGGGGGAGCAGCGTACAATGACCGCATGTCCTACTGGATCGTCTTCCTCATCATCCCCCTGGGACTCGGCTTTCTCGCGCAGAGCTGGGTCAAGACCGCGTTCGCGAACGGCTCCAAGGTGCCGTCCGCGTCGGGCCTGACCGGCGCCCAGGTGAGCCGCCGGCTGCTGGACAGCGGCGGTCTGACCAACGTCGGCATCGAGAGTATCGGCGGTTCGCTGTCCGATCACTACGACCCGCGCGGCAAGGTCATGCGCCTGTCGGAGGCGGTCGGCAACTCGAGCTCGATCGCGGCCATCGCCGTCGCGGCCCACGAGACCGGCCATGCGTTCCAGGACGCCAAGCACGACGCCTCGTTCCGGCTCCGCTCGAGCCTGGTGCCGGCGGTCGGCTTCGCCTCCAACATCTGGGTGATTCCGTTCTTCCTGGGCTTCTTCGCCCAGTCGGCCGGCCTGATCTACATCGCGATCGCGCTGTTCGCGTGTGTGGTGGCGTTCAGCCTGGTCACTCTGCCGGTCGAGTTCGGCGCCAGCAAGCGCGCGATGTCGATGCTGACGGCGCAGGGCATCATCACACCCACGGAGGCGCCCGTCGCCCGCCGTGTGCTGACCGCCGCCGCCTTCACGTACGTCGTCGCCGCGCTGATCTCGATCATCCAGATCGTGTATCTGATCGGCCTGACCCGGCGCTAGCAGCTTCCCCGCCGAGCGGTCTGCCTGACTTCATCGGTGCGCCGCTCGGCGGCTGTATGGACCGCCCCGGGTCTGACCCCGCTCTGACCCGGGTCAGAGCTCGGAGGGTGCTCCACGTCGAGGTCGGCCGCGATCAGCGACCAGACCGTAGTGTCGCGGCGCTCGCCGCGCACCTCCAGGTACGCGCGGAGCACCCCCTCGCGGGTGTAGCCGGCTGACCGGGCGACGCCTTCGGAGGCGACGTTGCCGGGGAACGTGAGGAGGCTGATCCGCTCCATGCCGAGGTCGCGGATCGCCCACCCCGACAGCAGCCGCACCGCCCGGGTCGCCACGCCGCGGCGGCGCGCCCAGGGCGCCGTCCAGTAGCCGACGTCGAGGCTGCGGTCGTCCCACTCGATCTGGTGGAACCCGGCCGAGGCGAGCAGCCCGCCGGTGCCGGCATCGACCACCGCGAACGGGCAGCCCAGCCCCTCGCGGCGCGCCTCGTCGTGCGTCGCGATCCACCCGCGGGCATCCTCCTCCGTGTACGGCGACGGCACCATCGCCGTCCAGCGAGCGATCTCCGGGTCCTGGCACGCCGCCGTGATCGCCGGAATATCGTCCGCCGTGAACGCCCGGAGCGTGATCACGCCGTCGGAGAGCGGCGGGTCGGGAAGGACGATCGGCGGCATGGCATCAGAGGGTATCCGAGCACGCGACGTGCGCCACGGCTACGCCGGGCTGGCGGTGCTGGACGGCGTCGACCTGGCGGTCGAGCCGGGCGGCCGGCTCGCCGTGGTCGGCCCCAGCGGCTGCGGAAAGTCGACGCTGCTGACGCTGCTGGCCGGCCTCGAGCAGCCGGACGCCGGCACGATCGAGGGCGCCGGGCTCGAGCGCTGCGCCCTGATGCCCCAGCGCGACCTGCTGCTCCCCTGGCGCTCTGCGCTGGACAACGCCGGGCTGGCCCTCGAGCTGGCCGGCGCCGCGCGCGGGGAGGCGCGCACCCAGGCCCTGCCGCTGTTCGAGCGATTCGGCCTCGACGGCTTCGCCGCCACGCCCCCGCGGAAGCTCTCCGGCGGCATGCGCCAGCGCGTCGCGTTCCTGCGCACGCTGCTCGCCGGCAAGCCGGTGCTGCTGCTCGACGAGCCCTTTGGCGCGCTCGACGCGATCACTCGCGAGGAGTTGCAGGAGTGGCTGACCGGCGCCCTCGACGCCGAGCCGCGCACGGTCGTGCTGGTCACGCACGACATCGACGAGGCGCTGCGCCTGTGCTCGCGCGTCGTCGTGCTGTCCCCGCGCCCCGGGCGCGTCGTCCTTGACGCGCCGTCGGCCGAGCTCGACCACGACCGCGTCCTGGAGGCGCTGCGCGGATGAGGCGCTTCGCCTGGGTGCTGGTGCTCCTGCTGCTGCTCGCCGCCTGGGAGGCGTACGTCCAGCTGCGCGACGTCCCCGAGTACCTGCTCCCGGCGCCCAGCCAGATCGCGCAGGCGTTGTGGGACGACCGCTCGACATTGGCGTCGCAGGCGCTGGTCACCCTCAAAGAGATGCTGCTCGGCTTCGCGGCCGCCGTCGCAATGGGCTTCGTCGCGGCCGTCCTGCTCCACCTCGTGCCCTGGCTGCGCGGAGCCGTGCAGCCGATCCTGATCGCCTCGCAGAGCGTGCCGGTGGTCGCGATCGCGCCGATCCTGGTCATCTACCTGGGCTTCGGGCTTGCACCGAAGGTGCTGATCGTCGCCCTCGTCTGCTTCTTCCCGATCACCGTCAACACGCTGGACGGGCTGGAGCGGGTCGACCCCGAGTACCGCCGGATGCTGCGCACGCTGGACGCGACCCGCTGGCAGGTGTTCCGCCGGGTCGAGCTGCCCTGGTCGCTGCCCGGCCTGTTCGCCGGCGGCCGCATCGCGGCCTCGTATTCGGCGGTGGCAGCGGTGTTCGCCGAGTACGCGGGCGGCCAGTCGGGGCTCGTCGACTCGATGCGCGACGGCTTCGACACCCCGCTGGTCGGTGCCGCGATCGTCGTGCTCGCCCTCATGTCGCTGGCCCTCTACGGCGCGGTCACCCTGGCCGAGCGGGTCGCGCTGCCGTGGGCCCGCGGCCGGTAGACTGAGGCCGATACACACCGTTTGCCGGGGAGCCCGCGAGGGCTGAGAGGGCGCGCATACCGCCGCCGACCCGCCGAACCTGATCTGGGTCATGCCAGCGAAGGGATGCAAGCCATGTTCAGAACGCCCCTCATCGTCCTCACTCTCGTCGCCGCGCTGATCGCCGCGGGCTGTGGCGACTCGAGCAGCTCCGGCTCCGTGCCGCCCGGCACCACAGTGCCGCCCACGAACCTGACGGTCGCGCTCGACTGGTATCCGAATCCCGACCACGTCGGGCTGTTCTCGGCGATGGACGAGGGGATGTTCGCCGCCCGCGGGCTCACCGTGCAGACCGAGGAGCCGTCCGACGTCAGCGACCCGATCAAGCTGGTAGCCGCAGGCCGGGCGGACGTCGGCATCTCGTACGAGCCGGAGATGTTCTTCGCCCAGCAGAAGGACACCCCGGTGGTCGCCGTCGCCGCGCTCGTGCCCCGGGCGCTCAACTCGATCATCGCCAACACGGATGACGGCATCCACAGCGTCGCCGACCTGAAGGGCA
>DATLLN010000314.1:0-5793 GCA_035537835.1 Gaiellales bacterium | reverse complement strand
CACGGCGCGCCCAGCCCAGCCGATGTGAACGGCCGCTCCGCCGCGGCCAGAAGCCCGGGATACCGGGGAGCGTCCACGGCCGGGCGGTAGATCAGCGGATCCGGGTTGCGTGCCGACTGCACCCCGGCGTAGCCCGCCGCGCCGCTGTTCGGGTCGACCCGGCCGCCGCGGAGGATCGCGACCGCCGTGTCGAGCTCGTTGGCCTGCGCGTTGTCGATCAGGTCACCAGTCTCGACGACGGCCGCCGGGCGCAGCCGATCGATCGTCGCCACCATCCCGGCGAGCACGAACGGCGTCAGCGCCTCCTGCGGCCGGAACGCGGAGGTGAACGGCGGGCCCAGCCGGTCGAGCATCTCGACCCGCGCCGGCGACTCCTCATCGGTGACGTGGGCGTCGGCCAGCTGCGCGAACGTGACCAGGCGCTGCGTCGGCCGCGACGGCTGGGCCAGCTCGCTGCGGTTGCGCAACGGCTCGCCCGGTCCCGGCTGGAGGACGCCGTCCCCATCGGGATCGACCCAGGTGCTGACCCGCGTCGACCCGGACGGCTGCGGTGCCGGGTCCGCGGATGCGCCGACACATCCCGCCGTCAGCAGCGCCATCGCGACCGCGGCGGCCAGCGCGTGCTGCCTGCCCATCGGCCGATGGTAGCCAGATCGCCGTCGTGGCGATCGTGTCCGTGGGTACCGCAGCCGGCTCACCTCGCGCGACTCACAGTACGATCGACCGATGAGGCCGGACGTGCGGTACGCCAGGAACGGTGACGTCGCCCTCGCCTACCAGGTCGTCGGCGACGGGCCGCAGGACGTGCTGCTCGTCTCGGGCTTCCTCTCGAACATCGAGTACGCCTGGATGTACCCGTCGTTTGCGCGCTTCCTCACGCGGCTGTCCGGGTTCTCGCGCCTGATCATGATGGACCGGCGCGGCTCGGGCCTGTCCGACCGGATGCGCGAGCAGCCGACGATCGAGACGTCGATCAGCGACCTCGAGGCCGTGCTCGACGAGGTCGGGTCGCCGCGCACCACGCTGTTCGGCCTCTGGGACGGCTGCCTCACCGCGATCATCTTCGCCGCCACCCACCCGGACCGGGTCGCATCGCTCGTGCTGTTCGGATCGTCGCCCGCGCAGACACCGCGCGACGACTACCCGTGGGCCTGGAGCGAGGAGCACTGGGCCGAGTGGCTCGCGAGCATCCGCGAGGGCTGGGGCACACGCGCCTGGGTCGTCCGGAACGCGCGATGGATGGGCCCGAGCATGCTCGACGACCCGGACGAGCTCGAGCACTGGATCACCTACATCCGCTTCTCCGCCGGGCCGTCGTCGGCCGAGTCGGTGATGCGGCAGGACAAGGACACCGACGTCCGCCGCGTGCTGCCCGTCGTTCAGGCGCCGACGCTGGTGCTGCACCGCACCGGCGACCAGGTCGAGGAGATCAACGCCGGGCGCTACGTCGCCTCGAAGATCCCGGGTGCGCGCTTCGTCGAGCTGGCCGGCGTCGACGGCATTCCATGGCTGGGCGATGCCGGCGCGGTGCTTGACGAGGTCGAGCGGTTCGTCGCCGGTCTGGGCGGGAGCCATCTGACCGAGGACCGGCGCCTCGCGACAGTGCTCTTCACCGACATCGTCGGGTCGACCGAGCACCTTGTCTCGCTGGGCGACACGGCATGGCGGCGGCGGCTGGCGGAGCACGACGCGATCGTCAGACGCAACATCGACCGGCGGTCGGGCCGGTTCCTCGGCTCAGCAGGCGACGGCGTGCTGGCGATGTTCGACGGGCCGGCCGCCGCCGTGAAGTGCGCCCAGCAGATCACGGACGAGCTGCGGCCCCTCGGCCTCGAGGTGCGCGCGGGAGCCCACACCGGCGAGGTCGAGCTCCGCGGCGGCGGCGTGCACGGCGTCGCCGTCCACATCGGCGCGCGCATCGCCGCGCTAGCCGGGCCGAGCGAGGTACTCGTCTCCTCGGTGGTGCGCGACCTCACCGCAGGCAGTGGGCTCACCTTCGAGGATGCCGGCGAGCACGAGCTCAAAGGCATCCCCGATCGCTGGCGCCTGTTCCGCGTGGTCGCACCATCCATGTCGGCAGGGAGTTGAGGCGGATCTCGGCGCGTCCAGCCGGCCGGTGTGTGCCTACGTAGACTTGGCCAGTGCGTACCTGTGCTGCCTGCAACGAGCAGAATCCCGATCGAGCCAGCTTCTGCCTGGCATGCGGCACAGCGCTTGGTGGGGTGACGCCGCCAGATCATGAGACACGACGCATCGTGACGGTCGTGTTCTGCGATGTGGTCGGTTCGACGCCGCTGGGCGAGCGGCTCGACCCGGAGGCGCTTCGTGGTGTGCTGACCCGCTTCGCGGCCGAGATCGAGCGGGTAGCCGAGCGTCATGGCGGCCGGGCGGGCGACCTGATGGGCGATGGCTTGATGTGCGTGTTCGGCGTGCCCGCGGCCCACGAGGATGACGCTCTCAGGGCGGTGCGTGCCGCAACTGAGATGGCTGCCGCGGTGGAGCGGCTGAACGAGCAGCTGCGGGCCGATCTCCGTGTCGAGTTGGCGGTCCGGATCGGGGTCAACACGGGCGAGGTGGTGGCCTCCGGGGGGTCGCCCGTGTTGGGCGATGCGATCAACGTCGCTGCCCGGCTCGAGCAGGCCGGCGCGGCCGGCGAGATCCTGATCGGCGAGGCTACCTACCTGCTTGTTCGCGACGCCGTCGACGCCGAGCCGGTGGCGCCGGTGGAGGCCAAGGGCAAGGAGCAGCCGGTGCCGGCCTGGCGGCTGGTGCGGGTGCTGCCCGGTGCGCCCGGGTTGGCGCGGCGGCTGGACGCGCCGCTGCTCGAGCGGGGAGCGGAGCTGGCCGCGATCCTCCAGGCGTTCGACCGGGCCGCTGGGGAGCGCACATGCCACCTGGTCACGGTGCTGGGCGATGCCGGCATCGGCAAGTCGCGGCTGGGCCTGGAGGTGGCGGTGAGGCTGGAGGACCGCGCGCGGGTGCTGACGGGGCACTGCCACTCCTATGGCGAGGGCATCACGTTCTTACCCCTGGCCGAGGTGGTGCGGGAACTCACCGGTGGCGCGAACAGTCTGGAGGCCGTGTTGGCCGGCGCGGATGACGCTGAGGCCGTGGCCGCGGGCATCGCCGG
The DNA here is from genome assembly GCA_035537835.1 of Gaiellales bacterium. Taxonomy (GTDB): domain Bacteria; phylum Actinomycetota; class Thermoleophilia; order Gaiellales; family JAICJC01; genus DATLLN01. The sequence continues at coordinate 2,663 of DATLLN010000314.1, read as the reverse complement.
CATGCTGGGCGCGGCGCCGTCCGTAGGCGAGGCCGCATTCGCTGCCGTGCGAAGGCTGCTCGAGCTGGCCGCGCGCGAGCCGCTGGTCGTCGTGTTCGAAGACATCCACTGGGCAGAGCCGACCATGCTCGACCTGCTCGAGTACCTGGCCGAGTGGACGCGCGACGCGCCGCTGCTGTTGCTCTGCCTGGCCCGGCCCGAGCTACTCGAGCTGCGTCCCGGCTGGGGCGGCGGCAAGCTCAACGCGACCACCATGCTGCTGGAGCCGCTGTCGCTCGACGCGTGCCGGGCGCTGGCCGAGGGGCTGGGACTGGCGCATCGCGGCTCGGTCGAGCGGGTGGTGGAGGTGTCCGGCGGCAACCCGCTATACGTCGAGCAGCTACTGGCCTTCGCGGCGGAGGGGTGGGACGGTCTGGAGATCCCGCCGGCCATCCAGGCTCTCCTGGCGGCGCGGCTTGATCGGCTGGCGGCGGCCGAGCGATCGGCGATCGAGGCGGCTGCCGTGGTCGGCGCCAGCGCCGCCGCGGAGGACGTCGCGATGCTGTGCGAGCAGCCGACGGAGGTCGCCGCCGGCCTGCTCATGACCCTGGCACGCAAGGAGCTGCTGCGCCCACCGGACAGTGCCCGGACCTTCGCGTTCCGCCACGCGCTGATCCGTGAGGCGGCGTACGCCGCCCTGCCCAAGCAGGTGCGCGCGGACCTTCACGAGCGCTACTTCGACTGGCTGGAGACCCAGCCCCGCGGAAGAGCGCCCGGAGGCGAGGAGATCCTCGGGTACCACCTCGAGCGTGCCTGTTTGGAAAGGTCCCAGGTGAGGACGCCAGGCGATCGCGACCGCGACCTGGCCGGGCGCGCCGCCGTGCTGCTGGCCAGCAGCGGCAGCCGCGCCTTTGAGCGCCTTGACTACGCCGCGGCTGCCAACCTGTTCGGGCGGGCGGCGGCGCTGCTGCCCGCGGCCGACCCGGTGCGCACGGGTCTGCTGGCCGACCGCGGCTTTGCGCTGTTCGAGCTGGCCGAGTTCGAGCGCGCTCTCGCCGTGTTGGGCGAGGCCGTGGCCGCGTCCGCAGATGGCGATGTGGCATTGCACTGGCGGGCTCGAGCCGAACACGAACGGATCCAGATCTACCTCGACCCGGGTCGATCGGGGGTGGAGGCGCTGCGCGAGCAGGCGAAACGGGCGATCGCCCAGATCGAGCAGGTTGGGGACGATGTCACGCTATCCCGGCTGTGGGCGCTGGTGGCGGACATCGAGAGCATCGGCGGCACGATCGGCCGTGGCGAGGCCGGTTTTCTGGCGGTCGAGCACGCCAGACGCAGCGGCCGGCGACCGGAGCTGGCCCGCTCGATGCAATATCTGGGCTGGATGCTGCTGGCCGGGGCGATGCCGGTGGAGGAGGCGATCGCGGAAAGCCGGGCACTTGTCGTGCAACAGCAGGGCGACCCGGTCGCCCTGACCGTCGGCCTCGGCTCGGTCGCGTGCCTGGAGGCGGAGCTGGGAGAGTTCGATCGCGCACGCAGCAACATCGGGAACGCGATCACGGCCTGTCGCGACCTGGGACACGCATACTGGGGCACGCAGTGGGAGCTGTACGCGGGCGGCATCGAGCTGCTGGCCGGCGACCCCGTTCGCGCGGAGTCGCACCTGCGCACCGCCCTGGCCGAACTCCGAGAAGCGCGGGACGGCTGGTTCGGCCCGCTGGCGGCAGTCGACCTGGCCCGGGCGCTGGCCCTGCAGGGTCGGCATCCGGAGGCGGTCGCCGTGCTGGACATCCGTGGGCCCGCCGCCGACACCGAGGCCACCGTCCGGGCAATGACGGCGCATGCCCTGATCGAGCGGACGTCGGGCCACCCTGACCGGGCGGAGCACCTGGCCAGGGCTGCAGCCGAACGGGCCGAGTCGTCCGACCTCGTCTGGTGCCAGGGCGAAGCCTGGCTCGAGCTGGGCGAGGCGCTGGCTGCGCAGGGCAAGGTCGGTGAGGCAAGCGACGCGCTGGCGGAGGCGGAGCGGCGGATGGAGCGCAAGGGGCTCACGGTCCGGCTGGGCTGGGTGCAGGCGGCTCGCCTGGCCATCGGTGAGCACCCCTGAAGAGCCGACGCGGGGACTCGAACCCCGGACCCCATCATTACGAGTGATGTGCTCTACCAGCTGAGCTACGTCGGCGCGCCCCGGGGTGGACATCCTGCCCGGGGACAGGCGGAGGATAGCGCCCGGCGGCACACCGCAGCGGCCCCGGATCTCCGCGATACTCGGTTCGTGCGACTCCACGTGATCCCTTTCTCCACGAACGTCGAGCGGGTCCTGCTGGCCCTGGCGTTCAAGGGCCTGGACGCTGAGATCGTGGTGCACGATCCGGCCCGCCGCTCCGGGATCCTCGCCGTCTCCGGTCAGCACCTGGTGCCGGTGCTGGAGGACGACGGCGCCGTGATCAGCGACTCCACGGCGATCCTCCGCCACCTCGAGGCGACGCACCCGAATCCGGCGCTGTGGCCGACCGATCCCGCGCGCTCGGCCGAGGCCGACGTGTTCGTCGACTGGTTCAACCGGATCTGGAAGCGACCGCCAAACCTGATCGACGACGGCGACCGCGACCCGGAGCTGGTCGCGGAACTGCACGGCTCGCTCGAGCTGTTCGAGGCGCTGCTGGCCGGGCGCGACCACCTGC
>DATLLN010000313.1:0-14052 GCA_035537835.1 Gaiellales bacterium | reverse complement strand
CTCTTCCGGCACCTGATCGCAGGGCTGGCGGACCCCTTCCGCGACGCCGGCATCACCCACGTCGCCGGCATCGAGGCACGCGGCTTCATCCTCGGCGCGGCCGTCGCCGCCGACCTCGGCAGCGGCTTCGTCGCGATTCGCAAGGACGGCGGCCTGCTCCCCGGCCCCAAGCACACGTGTACGACCTCGCCGGACTACCGCGGCAACGCGACTCGACTGCGCCTCCAGCAGGACGCGCTGTCGCCGGCCGACACCGTTCTGCTCGTCGACGACTGGTTCGAGACCGGCAGCCAGGCCCTCACTGCCGTCGCGCTGATCGAGCGGACGGGCGCGCGCTACGCCGGCGCCAGCATCGTCGTCGACCAGCTCAAGGCTGCGGCCCGGCGACAGCTCCAGCCAGTGCGCGCCGTGCTTCGCCACGACCGGCTACAGCCGGCGAGCTGACGACGGCTCAGCAGCACACCCACACCGTGCCCTCAACGAGGGTGCCCGCATCCCTCGGGTGAGCGGTATTCCCCGCCGGGCAACGCACTCCGGTCACGCTCAGACCACGGTGATCGCGACCGCGACGACGGCGATCGCGCTCCCGGCGCCCACCCACCGATCCACCGCTCCCGGGGTGATGATCCGGGTCGAGATCTCGCCGGGGTCGCCGCCTCGGTCGACGAGCAGGACGCCGGCGATCGCGAGCAGCGAGCGGCCCAGCCCGAAGCCGATTCCAAGGGCCAGCGCGACCTGCCAGCCGGCGCCGGCGCTGAGCGCGAGCAGCGCGTAGACCAGCGGCGTGGTCAGGTGCGTGATCACGCCGACGCCGAGCAGGTAGCCGAAGTAGACGCGCCCGACGCGGGTCGCCATCGCCCACTCCCGGTTCGCCTGGACGCCCGAGCGGTCGAACGGGAACCCGGTGCCGCCGCTCAGATGCCAGACCAGCGCGAGGGCTGCCAGCACCGCCGCCGCGACCGCCCACCACCAACCGTCGAGAAGCCCGCCGATCCCCGCCGCGATCAGCGCGATCGTCGCGCCGCCCGCGCAGGCGCCGACGGTGAAGGCGCCTGCTGCTCGTACTCGGGTGAGAGGGTCACGCCCTCCCGACGCGATCAGGTACGCGTTGGCCGCTCAGCCAGAGCGGCTGTCCAGCAGTCCGACGACGATGCCGAAGCCCGCCGCCGCGACCAGCTCGATCACCGGGCGGCGCCGGTCAGCCGGCTCCACGAGGTCTCGGGATCCCCGGTGTCGACGGCGATCACGCCGGCGGCGACGGCATCCGGCGCCAGGCGGCAGCCACCGATCACGGTCTGCGTCGTCTTGTAGCTGATGCAGATGTGCCCGGCCCTCTCGCAGCCCGACGTCTTGCAGTCACAGCACGTGCTCTGGACCCGCACCTTGCCCTGGGCGGTGCACTTCGTGGTCGTGCACGTCCAGCAGCCGGTGCCGCTCCACGTCGAGGCCCGGCCCAGGCAGTGCTTGCCGTCGTTCTTGCAGGTCGCACCGGTGCCGCAGCGGCAGGATGCCGGCCGGCTGCTGACGTTGCAGCACTGGCCGTTCCCGCATCCGCGCGGGCAGCCGAGACCGGTCGGGCTCTCGCAGTGGCTGGCGTAGCCGAACGCCTCGGTCGGCGAGACCAGCTTGCCGGCTGCGGCAAAGGCTACGCCGGCGAAGGTCGCGTTGGCGGCCCGGCGGAGGAAGTGGCGGCGGTTGACGGCCACGGCGAGCCTGGTGCTGAGTTCACGAACCTGATCGGTCACGGCGCTGCGCCCCTTTCGACGGTGATGACACGAGGCGCCGGCAGCGCCTCGGCGAGCTGGTCTTCGACATCTCGACGGGAGTTGATCAGCCGCTTGGAGACGATCACGCCGTCGGCGGCCACGAGGAATGCGAATGGCACCGCGGACACGTCCCACTGCTCGTGGGCCGCGTCGTCGGGCACGGTGCCGACCGTCCACCCGGGCGCGTCGTCCACGGGCCGGTCGGGCCGCGGCTTGGCGCTGCCGTCCACCCAGGCGAACTCGACGCCATGCCACTGCTCGGGCAGCGTCTGCAGCTCCCCGGCGAGGTCGACGCAGATCGAGCAGCTGGGCAGCGCGAACACCATCAGCCGCGCGCGCAGGCCGTTCGGCGTCCCGCCCCACGTCAGCCCGCGCTCGGCGCCGTCCAGCCCCTCGAGGGCGACGGCCGGCGCGCGGCTGCCGACGTCCAGGCCCTGCATCGAGACCTGGGTGTGCGGCGCCAGGTAGCTCATCCCGAACTGGCGGTAGAGCAGCAGCACCAGTCCAAGCAGCCCGGCGACCAGGATCCAGAGCAGGACGTACGACACCCAGAATGCGTCGCTCATGCCCGGTGCACCAGCCTCCGGTGGATGGTCGCGATGGAGACGATCAGCGGCAGTTCGACGACGACCAGGCCGAGCAGCACGCCCGCCGTCACCGGCGCCAGCAGGTCGCGGGCGGCGATCTCGGACGGCCCCAGCAGCGCCACCGCGGCCACGGCCAGGACGACGGCATTGCGGGTCAGCGTGAGCCGCCGTGCCACGGCCGGCTCGGGCACGAAGCTCATCGTCCAGCAGCCGCACTCGGCCAGCCCCGGCGCCGCCGCGATCCGCAGCGTGAAGGCGCCGACGACCAGCAGCGCGAGCGCCGGGCCAATCCACGTGCCGGCCATGACCATGCCGACGGTCAGCAGCTCGAGGCCGGCCACCACCCACAGCGCCGGGCCGGCGGCACCTGCGATCGCCTTCGGTGCCAATCCGCGGTATGCACGCCCGAACTCGGTGCGATGTCCGAGCTTCCAGCCAGCGGATAACACCAGGACGGTCGCCAACACGACTCGACAGGTCCATGCGATCCCGAGCGCCACCGAGAGACCCCCATCTCCGCAGGGTTCTAGTCGCTGCTGACTGTCTCAATTCGGACCGACGGATGTCAAGAGCGTTCGATCACGAACCGCGCACGCCCCGTCGCCCTGCGTCTGTGTGCCGGGGGTCAGGATCCTTGGCACATATGCAAAGGATCCTGAGCCCTTGAGGACGAGTTCGACGTGGACGAGGTGGCCCACGTCTGGGACATGACCACCCGGCAGGACGTCGAGCTGATCGAGCGCACCCAGGGCGGGCTAGGGTCGCGCCGCTACACGCCGGGCCTGCTGAGCGCGAACCACGAGCCGTACATCCGCTCGTCGCTCAACATCTATCTCGCGATGATGGCCGGCGACCCGCGCGCGGCCGAGCTGCTGCGCTGACCGACCTCAGGCCGGGCCCAGGCAGCGCAGGATCTCGAGGCCGCCGCTGACCTGCACCTCGGTCACGCCTGCCGGTACCGCCAGCGTGTCACCAGCCCGCGCCGGCCGGCGGTCGATCTCGCCCTCACCTGCCGTCACGATCCAGATCGCGAAGCGGCCCGCGGGCGACGGATCGGCGTCCGCCCAGAAGAACTCGTGCGCCTCCTCGGGCAACGCGGTGACGGGCTCATGCGCGCGCAGGTCGAACGCGCCCAGGGCGACGTCCCAGCCCATGCCCAGATGGGTGTCGTCCGGGTCGATCGGGTAGCCGCGCCACTCGCACACGATTGAGAAGTCGGTCGGCTCCTGCAGCTCGGCGATCAGCACGCCGGCGCCGATCGAGTGGGGAATCCCCGCGGGCACGTAGATCACGTCGCCGGCGCGCACCGGCACCCGGTACAGCGACCCGAGCAGGGCGTCGACGTCCTGGGACTCGATCCACCCCCGGTAGGTCGCCGCGTCCACTGACTCGCGCAGACCAATCCACACGTCGGCGTGCTCCTCTCGCGTCGCCAGCACGATCCACGCCTCGGTCTTGCCGAACGGCGACCCCAGGTGCTCCGCCGCGAACGCGCGGCTGGGATGGGCGTGCACCGGTAGCCGCTGGGCGGCGTCGAGCAGCTTGACCAGCACGCCCGTCGTGCCGGCTGCGGCGGCCGGGCCCAGCCAGCCTTCAGGGTCGGTGGCGATCGCGTCACGCAGCACCCCGCCGCCGGCGAGCCGCGAGAGACCGGCCTCGGGCTCGTCACGGCCGGGGTTGTTGGCGGCCGTCACCGATCCGACCCAGTCCTCGGGATGATCGGTGTCCCGCTCCGGCTCGCCGCGCAGCCGGTCGATCAGCAATCCACCCTGGTAGAAGCGGTAGACGCGGGTCGGGGTCAGCCGTTCCGGGCGCACGTCGCTAGCCTATCGGCATGCATGACGGCCTGGCCTGGCTCGCCGCGTCGCCGGAGGGCGCCGACTGGCTGGAGCGGCTTCCCGGCATGCTGAGCGACTGCGCCGAGCGCTGGTCGCTCGATCTGGGCGAGCCCTTCGCCGAGGCGTTCGAGTCGCTGGCCGTGCCCGGAGAGCGAGCGGACGGCTCGCACGTTGTGCTCAAGCTGGCGTTCCGCGGCCGCGAGAACGAGCACGAGGCAGCCGCTCTCGCGCACTGGTCGGGGGACGGCGCGGTTGTCCTGCTCGACTACGACCCCGAGTGCAACGCGCTGCTGCTCGAGCGGGCCGAGCCGGGAACGCCGCTGGCGGGGGAGCCGGCGGAGGCCGCGCTCGAGGTCTACGCCGACCTGCTTCCGCGCCTGTGGCAGCCCGCCGGCCCGCCGTTCCGGACGCTCGTCGACGAGGCCGAGTGGTGGGCGGGCGACATCGAGCGGGACTGGGAGAGCGCCGGGCGGCCGATCGAGCGCGAGCTGCTCGACGTGGCGCTGGAGGCGCTACACGAACTCCCCGGCACGCAGGGGGAGCTGGTGCTCGTCCACCAGGATCTCCACGCGGGCAACGTGCTGCGCGCCCGGCGTCAGCCATGGCTGGCCATCGACCCGAAGCCGATCCTGGCCGAGCGCGAGTTCTCACTCGCGCCGATCGTCCGCGGCACGGAGCTCGGCCACAGCCGCGAGACGGTGCTGCGGCGGCTCGACCGGCTGTGCGACGCGCTCGACCTCGATCGCGACCGGGCGCGGCGTTGGACGATCGCCCAGACGCTGGCGTGGGCGATCACCGACTCCGGCACGATCGAGGACCACGTCGAGGCGAGCAGGTGGCTCGCCGAGGATGCCTAGCGCCCGGCGGCGGTCTGGCGGTCGGCGAGCTCGGTCAGCCAGACGGCGAAGCTGACGGCCACCGCGGCGACGGCGGCCGGCACGAGCCACAGCGAAACGGTGGCGGCGGCGACTCCGGCTGCGATCGTCACGGACCACATGAGCGCGGAGATGACAAGCGCAGTTCGCAGGCCGCGGTGGAGCCGGGCCCTGTCGGCTGAGGTGTAGGGCATCGTCGTCCTGCCGCCGGTGGGGGAGTCGGCGCCTGTGGCGCCTGGGGCGGCGGTCGCGGAGGACTATCGTCGAACGAGGTTTGGAGAACATTGCCGGGGCCATCGCCGTTCCCCACAAGCTTCCTACACGGGCCGGACGGAAGCCGTTGACCGGGCGACAGTCGTCTGGTCTACTGGTTGCGATGCGGGGTGGGAGGCGTTCAGGGCTGGCGATGGAGTGCAAGGCCGAGTCGGTCGCACGCCACGTTGCCATCCATGAGGACGGTGCGTCGTCGCGCGGCTACACGCGGCGTGACGTGCTCCAGGCCGGCGCCGTGCTGGGCGGCGCTGCGCTGCTCGCCGCAGGCGGCCTCGGCACCACGCGCGCACGCGCAGCGAGCGGCAGCGGGGCGCCTGACGCGTCGGTGGCGATCGTCGGCGCAGGCCTGGCGGGGATCGCCGCTGCCTACCAGCTGCACCGCGTCGGCATCCGCTCGCAGATCTTCGAGGCGCGCGGGCGGATCGGCGGCCGCTGCTGGACGGCGCGGGGCTTCGCCGACGGCCAGGTGGCCGAGCACGGCGGCGAGTTCATCGACTCCCGCCACGTGCATATCCGCCAGCTCGTGCGCCAGCTGGGCCTCGAGCTCGACGACCTGTGGTCGGCGCGCTACGGCTCGTTCTACCCGTTGTGGGCGGACGGTGGCCGGGTGCGGCACCGCGACCTGAAGGCGGCGATGGACGTCATCAGCGACGCCGCAGCGGCCGAGGCCAAGCGGCTCGGCGTGCTCCGCGCGAACGGGTCGGTGACCACGGCGCCGCTCTCGTACGGCACTGCCAGTCCGGCCGCCGTGCAGCTCGACCAGCTGACGATGGCCGAGTGGCTGGAGGCGCACGTCCCGGGCGTCCTCGGCACCGCGGTCGGCAAGATCATCGACGAGCTGATGGGCAGCTGGTACGGCGCCAACCTCGACCGGCTGTCCGCGGTCAACTGGATCGACTTCTTCGTGATCCCCTATCCGGGCGGCGACGAGCGCTGGCACGTCCACGGAGGCAACGACCTGGTGACGACGCGCGCCGCCGCGACGCTGCCCGTCGGCTCGATCCATCGCGAGACGGTGCTGCGGGCGATCCACCGCCGCGGCGGCCGCTACGAACTGACCTTCGACGGGCACCGGCCGGTGATCGCCGACTTCGTGATCCTCACCCTTCCGTTCACGACGCTGCGCGACGTGGACTACGCCGGCGCCGGGTTCTCGGCACATAAGCGCGCGGCCGTCGAGCAGCTGGCGATGGGCGACGACTCGAAGGTGCTGATCCAGTACGACCGGCGGCCGTGGCGGATGAGCGACTGGAGCGCGTCGCTGGAGTCGGTCGACCCGGACTTCGACACCTGGGAGAGCTCCGCGGCGCAGCCCGGCACCGCCGGGCTGATCACGGCCTACGGCGGCGGCCGCACGGCCCGCGCGTGGAGCGCGCCCGATCCGCACGGCCCGGCGCCGGCGGCGCTCCGCGACCAGGTGCTGCGCCGCATCGACCAGGCAGTGCCCGGCACCCGCAAGCACTTCAACGGCCACGCGTGGGCCGACCTGTGGCCGCGCGATCAGTGGACGAAGGGCTCGTACGCGGCGTTCGGCCGGGCGCAGTACACGCGGTTCTGGGAGGGCACCGGGCGCGCCGAGGGCAACGTCCACTTCGCCGGCGAGGCGACGTCGACGTACAGCCAGGGGTTCCTCAACGGTGGCGTCGAGAGCGGCGACCGCGCGGCGATCGAGATCATGCGCAAGCTGCGAGTGCGCGTGCCGTCATCGCTCGCGAACCTGCCCTACTCCAAGCAGCGAGGGTAAGCCGCACCGTCAGTCGCGGTCGGCCTCCATCATCACTGCGAGGCCGATCAGCCCGGCCACGACGCCGGCCACGATCAGGCCGGAGGACTTGACGATCGCGCCGTAGTCCAGGCAGGCGATCGAGACGAGCAGCGCGGTGGCGACGATCCACAGGGGATCGACCGAGACACCGGGTCGCGCTCGCCGGGGCGCCTGGCGCGGCACTGCCACGAACCTGCCGCGCGCGTCGCGTGGTAGCGACTGCCGGGCCGTCTCGCTGTGTCGTAGTGCCATACCGGACTCCTTTCGTTTTACCGAAACGGAGCCCCAACGGGCGTGATCTTGCCATCGCCAGGAGAACTTGTCAACCGGCTGAACAGGAGAATTTACAGGCCCTTTTCCAGTTCGAGCTCATCGCGGATCTCGATGCCGTAGCAGCCGGTCATCGAGATCGACGGCTTGAGGGCGCGCGACACCTCGATCGCCCCTGCGTGCAGCGCCGCGATCCGCATCCCCCGCCGCTGGTAGAAGCGCAGCGCATCGAGGTTGTCGTTGGTCGTGATCAGCCACAGCCGCGAACAGCCGAGCGACCTCGCGGCCTCCTCGACGGCGCTGAGCAGCGCCGAGCCCACGCCCGTGTGCTCGCGGAACGCGTCGATGGTGACCAGCTCGCAGTCGGTCGAGCCGGGGTCGTAGGTGGCGACGCCGACCGGACGGTCGTGCCGCAGGCAGACGACCGCCGGCAGTACGGTCGGGTCGATCACGCGGCCGCGGCTGACCACGGTCGGCCCCCATGCCTTGCGCAGCACCTCCGCGAGCCATTCGCGCTCGCCTTCCTCCACCGGGCGCACCGTCAGGTCGGAGTTCATGCCACGGATCTAACCAGGTACGCTGCCCGGCATGCGGGTGCTGGAGCCGGCGAGCGGCGTGCTCGCGTTCTACGACGGCCGCGTCGACGGCGCTCGGCTCCACTCAGCCGAGCCGAACTGGCTCGACGACGGCGGCTTCACGCTGGGCATCGCCAGCTACGCGATCGTCGACGGCGACGAGGCCCTGGTCTACGACACGCATCTCACGGTCGCCCATGCACGCACGATCCGGGCGGGGCTCGAGGCCCGCGGCGCCACCCGACTACGGGTGCTGCTCAGCCACTGGCACCTCGACCACGTCGCCGGCAACGAGGCGTTCGCCGACTGCGAGATCATCGCGCACGCGTGGACGCTGGAGGAGCTCGTGTCCCGCCGCGCCGCGATCGAGGACGGCACGCTCGAGGGCCCGCCGCCGGTCAATCCGCTGGTGCTCCCCCAGACAACGTTCGAGGACGAGCTCGAGCTGACGGTGGGACGAACCCGACTGACGGTGCGCCACGTGCAGATCCACAGCCGCGACGCGGCGGTCGTCCTGCTGGACGGCGGCGACCTGGTGCTGGCCGGGGACACGCTGGAGGACACGATCACATACGTCAGCGAGCCGCCTGAGATCGAGCTCCACCTGGCCGAGCTGGATCGCATGCGCTCCTGGGGTGCGACGCGGTTCCTGCCGTGCCACGGCGACCCGGGCCGGATCGCGTCCGGCGGCTACGAGCCCACGCTGATCGACGCCACCTCCCGCTACACCCGGCGGCTGCTCGCCGCGCGCGACGACGCCGCGGCGGCCGAGCTCGACCTGCGCGAGTTCGTGCGGCCCGAGCTGGAAGCGGGCTGGATCATCTACCTCCCCGCGTACGAGGCGGTGCACCGCGAGAACCTGGCCGCGGTCGGGGCGCTGTAACAACGGGGTCTGACCCCGTTGTCACATCCGAGGTGCCAGGAGCGCCTGGAAGTCGTCGAGCACGGCCGGATCCTCGATGGTGGCAGGCATCTTCCACTCGTCGCCGTCGGCGATCTTGCGGATCGTGCCGCGCAGCACCTTGCCCGACCGGGTCTTGGGCAGCGCGTGCACCACGCGCGCCTGCTTGAACGACGCGACGGGCCCGATCCGGTCGCGGACGGCGGCCACCAGCTCGCCGGCGATCTCGTCCTCATCGCGGTCGACGCCCGCCTTGAGCACGACGAACCCGATCGGCACCTGACCCTTGAGGCTGTCCGCCACGCCGACCACCGCACACTCCGCCACGTCCGGATGCTCGGCCAGCACCTCCTCCATCGCGCCGGTCGACAGCCGGTGCCCGGCGGTGTTGATCACATCGTCGATCCGGCTCATCACGAACAGGTAGCCGTCCTCGTCGAGATAGCCGGCGTCGCCCGTCAGGTAGTGGCCCGGATGCTGGGACAGGTACGCCTCGACCCACCGCTCGTCGCTGCCCCACAGCGTCGGCGTACACCCGGGAGGCAACGGCAGCCGGACGCAGATGGCGCCGATCTCCCCCGCCCCCGCGTCGTCGCCCGCCTCGTCGAGCACGCACACGTCGTAGCCCGGCACCGCCCGGGTGGGTGATCCCGCCTTCACGGGCAACGGCTCGATGCCCATGCAGTTGGCGGCGATCGCCCAGCCGGTCTCGGTCTGCCACCAGTGGTCGATCACCGGCGTGCCCAGCACCCGCTCGGCCCAGTGCAGCGTGTCCGGGTCACACCGCTCGCCGGCCAAGAACAGCGTGCGCAGTGCGGACAGGTCATGGCCGGCGGCGAGCTCCGCGCGCGGGTCGACCCGCTTGATCGCCCGGATCGCCGTGGGCGCGGTGAACAGCGCGCGCACTCCGTGCTCGGCGCAGACCCGCCAGAAGGCACCGGCATCCGGCGTGCCAACCGGCTTGCCCTCGTACAGCACCGACGTGCAGCCGTGCAGCAGCGGCGCGTAGACGATGTAGGAGTGGCCGACCACCCAGCCGATGTCCGACGCCGCCCAGTAGACCTCGCCGGGCCGCACGTCGTACACGGCGTCCATCGTCCAGGCCAGGGCGACCGCATGGCCGCCGTTGTCGCGCACGATGCCCTTCGGCATCCCCGTCGTGCCGGACGTGTAGAGGATGTACAGCGGATCGGTCGCGTCGACCGTCACGCAGGGCGCCGGCTCCGCGCCGGCCATCGCGTCCTCCCACGAGACATCGCGGCCGGGCAGGAGCTCGGCCTCGAGCTGCGGGCGCTGGAGCACGATGCACCGCGCCGGGGCGTGATCCGCCAGCTCCAGCGCCCGGTCGAGCAGCGGCTTGTACTCGACCATGCGGCCGGGCTCGATGCCGCACGACGCCGAGACCACCAGCTTCGGCCGGCAGTCGTCGATGCGGGCGGCCAGCTCGGCCGCCGCGAAGCCGCCGAACACCACCGAGTGCACGGCGCCCAGCCGGGCGCAGGCGAGCATGGTGACGATCGCCTCCGGCACCATCGGCATGTAGATGATCACCCGGTCGCCGCGGCCGAGGGCGTCGGCCGCCAGCGCGCCGGCGGCCCGCGCGGTCAGCTCCTGCAGCTCCCGGTAGGTGATGCTGCGCACCGTCCCCGTCACCGGGCTGTCGTAGATCAGCGCCGGCTGGTCGCCACGGCCGTCGCGGACGTGCCGGTCGACGGCGTTGAAGCACGTGTTCATCCGGCCGCCGGTGAACCAGCGGTAAAGCGGCGCCCGGCCCGAGTCGAGCACCGCGTCGGGCTCTCGCTCCCACTCGATGCGGCCGGCCAGCTCGCGCCAGAACGCCTCGGGATCGCGCCTCCAGCGGTCGTACGTCTCCTGGTACGCGCCCATCACCGCGAATCTACACCCCCTACAATGGCGGGGCCAGTAACCGCCGCGAAGGAGTGCACCATGCAGGTCGATCCCCGCACCACCGCCGTCGTCCTGGTCGAGTACCAGAACGACTTCACGACCGAGGGCGGAACGCTCCACGGTGCCGTCGAAGGCGTGATGAAGCAGAGCGACATGCTGGAGAAATCACAGCGCGTCGTCGAGTCGGCCCGCCGCGCCGGGGCGACGATCCTCCACGCGCCGATCACGTTCGCGCCGGGCTACGGCGAACTGGGCGATCCCGACAAGGTGTACGGCATCCTCAAAGGCGTGATCGACTCGAATTCGTTCGTCAAGGGCACCTGGGGCGCCGAGATCTGCGACCAGATGGCGCCGCAGGAGGGCGACATCGTCGTCGAGGGCAAGCGCGGGCTGGACACCTTCGCGACCACCAATCTCGACTTCATCCTGCGCAGCCGCGGGATCGAGACGGTCGCACTCGGCGGGTTCCTGACCAACTGCTGCGTCGAGTCGACGATGCGCACGGCGTACGAGAAGGGCTACGACGTGATCACGCTGACCGACTGCACCGCCGCGACCAGCGACGAGGAGCAGCAGGCGGCCGTGACCAAGGACTACCCGATGTTCTCGAAGCCGATGACCGGTAGCGAGTTCACGGAGGTGCTCCAGGGCGCCGCCGTCGCCGGCGATTAGCCCGGTCGGAGTGGCTCCAGGACCCTAGATCCGCTCGATCGTGCCCGCCAGGTCGGCCTCGGTGGTCAGCGGGTTGATCGTGCACAGCCGGAGCACCGACCGCTCGTGCAGCAGCGTGGTGGTCAGCGCCGCGTAGCCGTCAACCCCAATCGCGGTCGCCCGCGCGATATGGTCGGCGTGAGACGCGCCATGCAGCGCGAACGTCACGATGCCGAGCTGCGCGGGCGTGACGATCTCGAACCTGCCGTCGGCGCGCAGCAGTCGCTCCGCCTCCTCTGCGAGCCGGATGCCGCGTTCGATCGCGCCCCGGATCCGCTCCAGCCCGTAGGTGTGGAACGTCAGCCAGATCTTCAGCGCCCGCGAACGCCTCGACAGCTCGAGGCTGCGGTTGCGGAAGTCCACCTCGGCGACGATCGCCGCGACGTCGAGCAGGTATTCCGGGGTCATGTGGAACGCCCGGTCGAGGGCGCCGGGCCGGCGCACCAGCAGGCAGCCGACGTCGTACGGCTGGAACAGCCACTTGTGCGGGTCGAGCACGAGCGAGTCGGCGCGCTCGATGCCGTCGAGCACCCGGCGGCGTGGAACCACATCCCCTGCTCGGCGCACAGATCGGCCAGTGGATGCAGCGGATCGACGGAGCCCGTGTTGGTGGTGCCCGCGCTGGCGACGACGAATCCGGGCCGCCGGCCGGCGGCCCGGTCCTCGGCGATCGCCGCCTCGACGACGTCCAGCGGCATGCGCATCGCGTCGTCCGTCGGGATCATCCGCACGTCGCCGGGGCCGAAGCCCAGGGCGACCAGACCGCGGCTGATCGACGAGTGCGTCTGGTCGGAGAGGTACGCGACTCCGGGGCCGTCCACTGCGCGGGCGGTCGCCAGGGCGGTGACGTTGGCCAGCGAGCCGCCGCTGGCCAGCACGCCCTCGGTGCTCTCCGGCATGCCGAGCAGGGAGCGCAACCAGTCGAGCACGACCAGCTCCACGGTCGCCGGGCCGGAGCCGCCCTTCCACGACGCCGCGATGGCGTTGAAGCCGGTGCCCAGCCAGTCGCCCAGCACGCCGGCGAACGACGACGGGCCGGGAACCCGCGCGAAGTAGCGCGGGTGATCGCCGTGCTGCATGTGCAGCAGCGCGACGTCGGTCAGCAACTCCATCGCCGCCAGCGGGTCGCCCGGCTGCTCGGGCGGCAGACCGCCCAGCACCTCGCGCAGCTCGTCCGGGGAACCGGTGCGCACCGCCGGACCGTCCGGGCTCTGGGCGAAGTGATCGACGACTCGGTCGACGACCCAATGTCCGAGCCGCCGCATCTCCTCCGGGGTCATGCCGAGCGCGTCGGACGACCGGTCGGGGGGCGGCGGCTCGGGCACGGCCGCGCGATTCTATCGTCGGTGCAACAAAGGGGTCTGACCCCGTTGTTGCGTTAGTCGTCGGCGAGGATCTTGTAGAGGCTCTTGCGTGCGTCGCGCAGCACCTCCTGGGCTGCCTTCACCTGCTCGGGCGTGCCGGCCTGCAGCACCTGGCGCGTCGCGCCGAGCACCTGGTAGACGAGGTCGTGCAGCGCGACGGCGTCGTCGCCCACGTCCTCCCCCGCCTGCTCCCACGGCTTCGCCTCGGGCAGTGCGGCGGCGGCCTCGCGGCCGGCGTCGGTCAGCTCGTAGGTGCGGCGGCCGCCCTCCGGCCGCTGCTCGTGGACGAGGTCCTCGTCCTCAAGCTGCTGCAGCGTCGGGTAGACGGATCCCGGGCTGGGACGCCACACCCCGCCGCTGCGCTCGGAGAGCTCGCGGATGATCTGGTAGCCGTGCATCGGCTCCTCGGCGAGCAGCGCCAGGATGGCAGCGCGGATGTCGCCGCGGCCACGACGGGCGCCGCGGAAGAACGGGCCGCCGTAGCCGTAGCTGCCCCGGCGGTGCCGACCGTGCCCGCGGCCGGCGAAGAAGACGAGCCTGCCGCGCAGGTCGTCCGGGTGGCAGATGGCTGTCATCTGTACTCCTTGAGTCGATCAGTCATGATTCATCACGATATATCGTTATACAGTCGTTTGTCAAATTCCCGCCGACGCCATCAGCGCCTCCAGGGCCACGGCCTGGCGCACGATCTCCTCGCCGGCTACCAGCGGCGCACGGCGCTCGCGAACCGCCCCGACGAAGTCCTCGAGCTGCAGCGCGTACGGGTTGACGCCCTGCCCTCGCCCGTGCCACGGATCGTCCAGCCGCAGCGTGCCCGCCTCGCCGGTCACCTCCAGCAGGCTGGTCTCCGGCATCGCGATGCCGCACTCGAACTCGCCCGTGACGCCGCCGGCGAACTCCATCCGGCCGAGGAACCGCAGATCGACGCCCGTCGGCCCGACCGGCCGGACGACATCCTGCTGCGACCCGAGCTGGACGGCGGCGGGGTGGGGGCGCTGCGCTCGATGCGCTCGGCGTTCGGCTTCACGGCCGACCGGCCGGACGACATCCTGCTGCGCCCCGAGCTGGATGGCGGCGGGCTGCTCGACGTCGGCTGCTACTGCGTCAGCGCGTTTCGACTGCTGGCCGGCGAGCCGGCGCACGTGCGGGCCGAGGCGGAGGTCGGGCCGACGGGCGTCGATCTGCGGTTCCTCGGCCGGATGGAGTTCGCCGGCGGCCC
>DATLLN010000312.1:0-2815 GCA_035537835.1 Gaiellales bacterium | reverse complement strand
CTCTGGAAGGACGCCGGCGAGGCCAAGCGGGCCGCGGCGGCGCTGCGGCCGACCGCCGACGCCTGCCTCGAGCTCGGCGTGGTCGACTCCGTCGTCGCGGAGCCGTCCGGCGGTGCGCACCGCGACCACGGCAAGTCCGCCGAGCTGCTGGCCGACGCCGTCTCGGCGGAGCTCGACTTCCTGGGCTCGCTGCCGGCCATCGAGCGGCGTCGCCTGCGCAGGCAGAAGTTCTCGCGGATGGGCGCGTTCGCCGAGTGATCGCCGTCCCAGACTAGAACCGGTAACCTTCCGCCGATCCGACGCACGCTCCTCATCGCCACCCTCTCGGTGCTGGTGGTTACCGCCGTGCAGTCATCGCAGGCTTCGGCGGCGACTGCGCCCGGTTCCGCCGAGCAGGTCGTGACCCTCGACCTGAAGCCGCGCAATGCGGCATTGCTGCAGCTGCTAGCTGCGCGGTCGAGCGGAAGGGCCCCGCTCAGCAGCGAGCGGCTCGCGGAGCTGTTCTATCCGAGCGAAGCCCAGGTTGCAACGGTGCGTACGGCGATGGCGGCCCAGGGATTCCGGTTGATCGCCCGCCACGGGCTTGCGCTGCGGTTCGCGGGGGCACCGGCAGCGGCCAAGCGCGCGTTCGGGGAGTCGCAGGCAGTGGGGCAGTCGCCGGCGTCGCTGACCGGGCTGGTGTCCGACGTCGAGGGACTGGAGGGCACGCCGCCGCTCAAGCCTCAGGCCGTCGCCGGGCCGCGCACCGTCACGCCGTCCTGCTCCGGCGCCCAGGATCTGCACGACACCGCAGGCGGGTACCTGCCCGCCCAGCTGGCGTCGCCGGCGGGCTACGACCACGACGCCCTGATCAACGCCGGATACGACGGCGACGGCGAGAGCATCGCATTCGTCGAGTTCTCGAACTACCTGCCGTCGGACATCGCGGCGTACAAGAGCTGCTTCGGCCTGTCCGTGCCGATCACTGACGTTCCCGTCGCTGGGGGCAACGCGCAGCGCAGCTCCGCGCTGGAGGTGTCGCTGGACGTCGAGACCGCGATCTCGGCGGCCCCTGGACTCGACCACGCCTACGTCTACATCGCGCCGCCGACGGCGTCGATGGCGTCGGTGCTCGACCAGATCGTGGCCGAGCAGCCGTCGACCGGTGTGCACGTCATCAGCGTCTCCTGGGGCCTCTGCGAGACGCTGATGACGCCGTCCCGGGTCGCCGCCACGAACACCGCTCTGCAGCTCGCGGCGGTCGCCGGCATGTCGGTGCTGGTGGGCAGCGGCGACCAGGGGTCGCTGGACTGCGGCCTGCCGCCGCTGTCGGTCGACGATCCCGCCGCGCAGCCGTTCGCGACCGCCGTCGGCGGCACCTCGCTGTTCCTCGACCGCGCGGGTCCGCCGCGCGAGGTGGTCTGGAACGACCTGTTCGGCGCCGGAGGCGGTGGCATCTCCAGGTTCTGGGGCAAGCCGACCTGGCAGACGGGGCCGGGCGTGATCAACAGCTACTCGAGCGGCGTTCCCTGCCACCGGTCGGCGGGCGTCTGCCGCGAGGTGCCGGACGTCTCGCTGAATGCCACCGCCGGCAGGCGCGGATACATCGTCCACTGCACGGCCGGCGACTGCTTCCACCAGGGATGGATGTTGTCCGGGGGGACGAGTGCCTCGGCGCCGTTGATGGCGGGGATCGTCGCGGATGCCAACCAGTACTCGCGGGCGCACGGCGGCCAGCGGCTGGGGTTCGCCAACCCGTTCCTCTACCAGACGTTCCAGGACACCGGCTCGGTGTTCCGCGACATCACCCTGGGTGACAACAGCCTGGGTTTCGACGGCCGCTATCCGGCCACGGCCGGATACGACCTGGCAACCGGGATCGGCTCGGTCGGCGCGCAGGGTCTGGCCACAGCGCTCGCTGCGTCCAGCCCGTCGACGCCCACGCTGCGGCCGACCACGCTGACCGCGGCGCCGGCGGGGCCGAGGATCGCGTTGTACGGGACGCCGATCACCTTCCGCGGCCAGCTCCGGGGGCCGTCGGGCCCGCTCGCCGGGCAGGTGGTGTATCTGCAGGGCACCGATCAGCTGGGGTTCCGCCAGTGGCGGACGACGACCGGCGAGGACGGCACCTGGTCGGTCACGCTGGGCCGCGAGATCACCCGCAAGTTCCAGTGGCGGGCCGTGTATCTGGGGTCGCAGCGGCGATCCCCGTCGTCGGCGCCGGGATCCGTCGTACACGTGATTCCGTCACTCGGGATCGGCGCGGCGCTGCCGGTGGTCCACGGGCGCCAGACCGGCCGTGCCGGTGTCCCGTTCAGGATGACGACGAGCTCGACACCGCGGCTGATCGGCCGCACCGTCGTCGTCTGGGCACGGCCGCTCGGCGCGGTGCGATGGACGAAGCTCGGTCCGGCGGCCACGGGCGCCCTCGGCCGGGCTTCCCGGTCGGTCGTGCTGCCTCGGCCCGGACTGTGGCAGATGCGCTGGCGGTTCTCCGGCGGCCTCAACGGCCAGTGGATGAGCACAGCGTCGCCGGTCATCACCGTCGCCATGACCGTCTGACCCATCGGTAGAGTTCCGCGGGTGGCGACCCGGGGCCTGAACCGCTCGGAGCAGCTGGCCGTGGCCGGAGCCGCTGCGGCCTCCGTTGCCGCGATCGCCGTGACCCTGCTGGGCGCCGCGAACACCCTTGTGTTCCTGGTCTCCGCGCTCGCACTGGTTGCGCTGGCGTGGATCGTCGGCGTCGCCACCGAGCAGCTGGGCGAGAGCGCGGGGCCGAAGATCGGCGGTGTGCTCAACGCGACGTTCGGCAACGCCGCCGAGCTGATCATCACCA
>DATLLN010000311.1:0-7155 GCA_035537835.1 Gaiellales bacterium | reverse complement strand
GACCTGCGGGGCGGTGCAGCGGCTGATCGACGCCGGCGCCGTGATCTACGCGACCACGACGACGCCGGAGTTCTGCCTGACCGGCGTCACCGAGTCGAAGCTGCACGGGCTGACGCGCAACCCCTGGAACCTTGGCCGGACGCCCGGCGGGTCGTCGGGCGGCGCGGCGGCTGCCCTTGCGGCGGGCGCCGGTCCGCTCGCGCTGGGCGGCGACGGCGGCGGGTCGATCCGCATCCCGGCCGCCTTCTGCGGGCTGGTCGGGTTCAAGCCGAGCTTCGGCGGCGTGCCCCGGGAGCCCTGCACGCCCGCCTGGCGCTCGCTGGTCTCGCTGGGCCCGCTCGCGCACTCGGTCGCCGATGCGCGGCTGATGCTGCGGGCGATTGCGGGCCGCGACAACCGCGACCGCAACTCCATCGACCTGGCTGAGCTCGACGCGCCGGTGCCCAACCTGGCGGGCGTGCGGCTGGTCGCGTCCGAGACGCTCGGGTTCGCTCCGGTGGACGACGACGTGCTGGCCGCGTTCCGGGAGGCGGTCGCAGCGATCCAGGCCGCCGGGGCGACGATCGTCCACGATGACCCGGGTCTGCCGTCGTCGGTTCAGATCTGGGCGACCATCGCCGCGGCCGACGCCTGGTACGAGGAGGGCCAGGAGGACGAGGAGCGGGCCGAGCTGCTGACGGCCGCGGCCGCGGACTTCCTGGCGTTCGGCCGGACGATCGAGGCCGGCCACTACGTCCACGCGACGTTCGCGCGGGATCCGGTCAACCGCGCGTACGCCGACCTGCTCGCCCGGCACGACGCCGCCGCGCTGCTCACGCCGACGCTGGGCTGCGAGGCGTTCGAGCACGGGCTCCGCCATCCGGAGCAGATCGGCGGCGTCGAGATCGAGGCGCCCTGGATCGACTGGGCGGGGTTTCTGTACGACGCGAACCTGGTCGGCCTGCCGGCGCTCGCGCTGCCGGCTGGGCTCGGCGACGACGGCCTGCCGGTGTCCATCCAGCTGATCGGCGCGCGGACGTCCGACGGGCCGCTGCTGGCGCTCGGCCAGGCGGTCGAGTCGGTAATCGGGACATGCGGCCCGCCACCTGACACAATCCTCGGGTAACCGACGAGGAGGTCTCGATGGCGGCTCGGCCGGCGCTGCATGGGATGGCGGACATCCGTGCGTTCTTCCGCACGAACGGGACGCCGATCTACTTCGTGTCGCCGACGGCGTTCAACCTGCTGGGGCTCGACCGGTGGGTGCGCGACTTCTTCTACGTCACCTACTTCGACTCGTTCCAGGGCCACCACCCGCGGGTGTTCGTGCCCGACGAGCGGCCGCCGCGCGAGTTCACGTCGATCGAGGACGTCTGCAACTACCTGCTGGGCCACAAGGAGGTGGTCGACTTCGTCGACGCCCGCGGCCCGGGCGGTAAGGCGACGTTCGTGATGTTCGACGAGGACACGGAGCGGGCCGCGTCGGCGATCGGCCTCGAGATCATCCACCCGCCCGCGGCGCTGCGGAAGCGGCTCGACTCGAAGATCGTGACCACCCAGATCGGCAACGACGCCGGTGTGCCCAGCGTGCCCAACGTGCTCGGCCGCGCAGCGACCTACGACGAGCTGGTTGCCCTTGCGGACGACAGTCAGCTGGGCCGCGATCTGGTCGTGCAGACGCCATATGGCGACTCGGGCAAGACCACCTTCTTCATCCGCTCGCAGGCGGACTGGGACAGCTACGCCTCCGACCTGCACGGCCAGGAGCTCAAGGTGATGCGCCGGATCACGCCGCTGGAGGTGTGCGTCGAGGCGGTGATCACGCGCAACGGCACGCTGGTCGGGCCGTACGTGGCCTCGTTGATCGGGTACCCCGAGCTGACGCCGTACAAGGGCGGGTGGTGCGGGAACGACATCTTCCCCGAGGTGCTGACCGACGGCCAGCGGACGGCCGCCGGCGCGATGACCCAGCGGCTCGGCGCCCGGCTTGCCAAGGAGGGCTACAGGGGATTCTTCGAGGTCGACTACCTGCTCGATGCCGACGCGGGTGAGATCTACCTGGGGGAGATCAACCCGCGTGTGTCCGGCCTGTCGCCGATCACGCACGTCACCCTGGGCGCCTACTCGGACATGCCGCTGTTCCTGTTCCACCTGCTCGAGTACCTCGACGTCGACTACGAGATCGACGTGGCCGAGATCAACGCCCGCTGGGAGCGGCTGGCCGCGGAGGACGTGTGGAGCCAGCTGATCATCAAGGAGACCGGCCCGGACATCGAGCTGCTGACGGACACGCCGCGCACCGGGATCTGGGGACTCGGCCACGACGGACGGTTGACGTTCAAGCGGCCGGCGAACGACTGGCATGCGCTGCTCAGCGAGGACGAGGCGTTCTACCTGCGCGTCGCGTCGCCCGGCGAGTACCGCTACAAGGGGGCCGACCTGGGCGTGCTGGTGACGCGCGGGCGGATGCAGACTGACGATCAGCAGCTCACCGACCGTTGTCTGCGCTGGCTCTCCGCCGTGCGCGCTGGGTTCTCGGGAACGCCCGCGCCCCCGCTCGACCACTACGAGACGGCGATGGCGTTCAAGGGCACGTGAGCTCGCTGCGGGACACGCTGGCGCGCGCCATGCGCGGCCGGCAGGGGCGCGCGCGGGCGCCGGGCGACCCGCCGCGCGCGATCCCGTTCACGTTCGTCGCGATCGCCGAGGATCAGCCGGCGGACACGTTCCAGGCGCGGTTCGACGAGTCGTGGGACGCTTACCGCGCCTGGTACCTGCAGGCCGGCGATGCGGCCCGCCCGAGCTACGTCGAGTGCCGGGCGGCGATCCGCACGCACATGCCGGAGCTGCTGGCGACCTACGAGCGTGTGGTGGAGCTGGGCGGCGGGGGCGACCTGGCGGCGCGCATGCTCTCGCTGTGGTGCCCGCCGTCGTACCTGTCGGGCTGCACGCAGGCGGTGCTGTTCCGCCCTGCTCCGGTGCTCGTTCGCAACTACGACTACGACCTCCATCGCATCGAAGGCGCCATCGTCCGCACGGGCTACACCGGCCGCGGAGTGATCGGGATGAGCGACTGCCTATGGGGTCTGCTGGACGGCGTCAACGATCAGGGGCTGGCCGTCTCGATCACGTTCGGCGGACGTCGCGAGATCGGCGAGGGGTTCGGCATCCCGCTGGTCGTCCGCTACGTGCTGGAGACGTGCGGCGACGTGGACGAGGCGGCTGCGACGATCCGCCGGCTACCGGTGCACATGGCGTACAACGTGACGATGGTCGATGCCGCGGGGCGGACGGCGACCGCGTTCGTCGGGCCGGGCCGGGAGGCCGAGGTGCGGCCGCTGGAGGTGATCACCAACCATCAGGATCCGGTGATGTGGGAGGAGTACGCGCGGGCGACGCGGACGATCGAGCGGGAGCGGCACCTGTCGGCGCTGGTCGCCGACTCGGGGATGGCGGAGCACCGGCTGGTCGGCGCGTTCCTGGAGCCGCCGCTCTATGCGCGCGGCTTCGACCGCGGCTACGGGACGCTCTACACCGCCGTCTACCGGCCGGTCGACGGCGTCGTCGACTACCGCTGGCCCGGATCCACGTGGCGCCAGGCATTTGCAGCGTTCGTGGAGGGGGAGCACACCGTTCCCCTCATCCCCGACGCCTGATCGCTGAAGGTGTGGACTGGCTGCGACGCTCGCCGACCCGCGCCACGGCCTCCATCTCGACGAGCATGCCGCCGAACAGGAAGCCCGCGAGCACCGCGGTGCTGGCCGGGAAGGGCGGCGAGAACAGCTCGTGGCGGACGCGCTTGAACGTGTCGTAGTCCTCGGCACGCGCCATGAAGACCGTCATCTTGACGACGGTGTCCAGCGACGCGCCCACCGCCTCGAGCGTCTTCGACAGGTTCGCGTACGCCTGGCGGAGCTGCGCCTCGAAGTCGTCCGGGTCGACCACCGAGCCGTCCTCGCCGAAGCCTCCCTGCCCGGCGGTGAACACCAGCTCGCCGTCGCAGACCACCGACTGGGAGAACTCCCACGTCTCGGCGAAGGGGAACGGATTGGGCCCGGTGCGGTTCACGGCGGCGATTCTACCGGCACTGCGGCACGCGGTGCGCGCCGATGGCACCATGCATCTCATGACCGATCGCGCCCGCGGAACCCGCGGATATCGCGACCTGCTGACCGTGCCGAGCTACGGCTGGCTGGTCGGAGCCGTCTTCCTTTCCCGGCTAGGCAACGCGATGAGCCAGGTCGCCGTCGTCATCTACCTGCTCGAGCGCACCGGCTCGACGGCCGTCGCGGGGATGGGCGCTGCCGCGCAGCTGATCCCCGCCGTCGCCACCGGCCCGCTGATCGGCGCCTGGCTCGACCGGGTCGAGGCGCGGCGGCCGCTGATCGTCTGGACGCAGCTCATCCGCGCCGCGCTGCTGGTGGCGGTGGTCGCGGTCGGCGAGCTCGGCGATCCGCCGGCCGCCGTGTACATCCTGCTGCTGGCCGGCCTCGGCCTCACCTTCCCGCTGCCCAATCCCGGCTTCCGGGCGCTGGTGCCGGTGATCGTGCCGCGCCGGCTGTGGGACTCGGCGAACGCGCTCGACAGCATCTCCTACGACACGGCGTTCGTCATCGGCCCGGCGCTGGCCGCCGCCATCGTCACCGCCGCCGGCGCGCCGCTGGCGATCATCGCTCAGGCCGGGCTGACCGTGCTCGCCGCGCTCGCGGCCTGGCGCGTCCGCGAGCCGCGGGGCCGGCCGATCGCCCAGGAGCCGGTGCTGGCCGCCGCTGCGGACGGCCTGCGCGCAGTCACCGGGCACCCGGAGCTGCGCGCCACGATGGCGTTGATGATGGTCTCGGGCATCGGCTTCGGCGCGCTGACCATCGCCCTGCCCGTGTGGGCGCAGGAGCAGCTCGGCCGTTCGCCGGGCGCCTCGGGCTGGATGTGGGCGGCGCTGTCGGCCGGGTCGATCGCGGGCGCGCTGCTGTATGGCGCTCTCCGCCCGAAGGGATCGGACGCGCGGCATGCCGTCGCCTTCGCCGCGCTCGGCGGCCTGCCGCTGCTGGTGCTGCCGTTCGCGCCCGACCTGCTGGTCGGGATGATCTGCATGGGCATCGCCGGCCTGGCCACGGCGCCCTTCGTGATCTCGATGTTCGCGATCCGCCAGCGTGCGCTGCCGCCCGAGCTGCACGGCCGGGCGTTCGCCATCACCGTCAGCATCAACGTCGCCGGCACGCCGATCGGCGCCTTGCTGGCCGGCTTCCTGATCGGGCCCATCGGCGTCCACAGCGTGCTCTTCCTGGCCGGCGCCGGCCAGCTGGCCGCAGCGCTGGCCGCCGAGATGGTGCTGCGCACGAGCGACATCCCCGAGCCGGCGACCGCGTAAGAATGAGCTAGCTGGGGCGCTTGGCGATGCGCACGACGCCGCCGCGGGCGACCCGGCCGGAGCCGGCCTCCCTGACGACCGCCACCAGCGCCGCCGCACACGCCGGATCGAACTGGGTGCCGGAGCACCGCTCGATCTCGGCCACGGCGCCTTCCACCGACAGCGCCTTGCGGTAGACGCGGTCCTCGATCATCGCGTGGAACGCGTCGCAGACGGCAATCACCCGGGAGCCGAGCGGGATCGCCGGACCGCCGAGGCCATCCGGGTAGCCGCCGCCGTCCCACCGCTCGTGGCTCGAGCGGACGAGCGGCACCAGGTCGGCGAAGTAGGGGACGGGCTCGAGGATGCGCGCGCCGATGTCAGGGTGCTCCTGCATGCGCGCCATCTCCTCGGCGCTCAGCGGGCCGGGCTTGCGGAGGATCGCCTCGGGGATGCCGATCTTGCCGATGTCGTGCAGCAGCGCACCCAGGCGGATGATCCGCGACTCGCCGGCCGGAATCCCCAGCCGCTCGCAGACGGCGCCGGCGAGCTCGGCGATCTGGCTGGCGTGGTCGTTGGTGTACGCATCCTTCGCCTCGAGCGCGGCGGCCAGCGCGCCGAGGGTGGCGAAGTACGCCTCCTCCAGCCGCTCTGACATCCGCGTCCGGGCGATCATCGCGCCCGCCTCGCCGGCCAGGGCCGAGCACAGGCGGATCTCGCCCGCCTCGAACCGGCGACGCCGCTCGTCGTAGATCTCGATCAGCCCGAACGGCTCGCCGTCGACGTCCAGCCGCAGCATCAGCAGGGAGCGGTAGCCGAGCTCGACCAGCAGCCGCATCTCGGTCGGTTCCGCGTCGCTGGCGGTGCACACGTAGGGCGCGCCGGTTTCGACGACGCCGGCGGTGCACGGGAAGTCGCTCAGCGGATGCTCCTCGGCGGTCCGCTCCCAGCGGTGGGGCGGCCGCGCGTAGCCCGCGCAGTCGTTGACCGTGCCGCGCTCCAGGTCGATGCGCGAGATCAGGCAGGCGCTGGCGTCGATGAACTCGGTCAGCTGCCGGGCGAGGCCCGCGAGCGTGTCGTTCAGGTCGCCGCCGGTGGCCGCCAGGTGCTGGGCGGCCTCGATCACGCGAAGCGCGGGCTCGAGCTGGTCGGCTCTCAGCGGGCGTACGGTTGCGGCGTCGTCTTCGGGCATGGCGTTGTCGGCTGCGGCGCGGATGGGGAGCTCCTGCGTCTGTGAGATCGGGAAACCGGGAACACTGATTCTTCCCACGGCCGGGTATCCCTCTTTTGGGGGATGCCGGGTGCGTTGCGGCGCGCGCCAACCCGCATCCCTCCGCCGCCCGGAGCGGTACCCTCCGACCCGACATGCTGTTCGAGATCCCCAGCCCGGGCGACCCGTTCCTGGTCGACGCCGGGCCGTTTCATGTCCGGTGGTACGGACTGCTCCTCGCCCTCGGCGTCCTGATCGCCGGCTGGATCGCCCGCCGCGAGTTCCGCCGCCGCAACCTCGATCCCGAGCTGGTCTACTCGATCGCCGTCTGGGCGGTCCCGCTCGGCCTGGTCGGCGCGCGCCTGTACCACGTGATCACCGACTGGGACGTGTTCAGCAACGACCTGTCACAGGTGCCCGCGATCTGGAACGGCGGCTTGTCGATCTTCGGCGCGGTGCTGGGCGGCATGCTCGGCGTGTGGATCGGCTGCCGTCGCACCAAGGTGCCGTTCTGGGTGGTGGCCGACTGCGTCGCACCCGGCCTGATCCTCGCCCAGGCGCTGGGTCGCTGGGGCAACTACTTCAACCAGGAGCTGTACGGCAAGCCCAGCGACCTGCC